>JAYQWI020000558.1:0-8917 GCA_035871815.2 Candidatus Parabeggiatoa communis | reverse complement strand
GCGAACTAATGCTTCTGCCTTATCAAGATTAGCAGCCTTATCCCAAGTGCAGGCCATTTGAATAGCGGCGACAGTTAGAGTAGACATCTTTATTGATTATCAGTTATCTTGGAATCAAAAAATAGAAGGCTGATATGTCACGCAAAAGTTGAGGCCAACAAAAACTTATTGCGTGACATGCTGATTTATCATGATTTCGCTTTGCGAACATTCGGTTCCGCTGATTAAATTTTTAATAATGATTACCCTGCTTTATTGATAATCGCTTCAACGAAAAATACCTGTGTTTCTATACGCGGTATGGTTAGAAAATTTTTGACGCTCTCTCTCACTTGAGGATTGCTTTCGATGTCTGGAATCATACCTCTGAGTTTGAGTAAGCTGTCTTCCAAGTCTTTGAACTCAAAAACCAGTTTGAGCCTCTTTGTCTTTTTGATTTCAGCATGTTCATCAAGAAAACAAAATATCTCAATCCAAAGATCGGGGGTTTCTATAGCTATCATTCTGCCTTTGCGTGCGGCTTCTGCCAGCCGAAGGATATGCCAATAATCATCATTGATGCCGCCTATATGATCGCATAGGATCAGTTTAGTGTGATCCTTGGCTATCCGCAGAATCTCTTGTAAGGCTTTTTTAAAGTCTTCAATTGTTGTCAGTTCACTGAGGGCGTATGTTGTCATAATCGTATCTGCACTGTTATCGGCTATAGGCAGATTTTGTGCTGTACCTGGCAGAAATCGACAGTTGTTTAGTCCAAGTTGCTTGGCCCGTTTTTCAGCTTCTCGTCTTTGAAAATCAATCGGTTCGATTCCCAAATATTCTGTAAAGCCTTTAATAAACGGAAGGAAGGGGCCTTCTCCACATCCAATGTCCACAACAATGCCTTTAAGTGCTTGTTGTGACATTTCATATTCTGAATCATCCCTTGTACAACAAGACATTAAATCTAAGTAAAGGGGATTAGAATATTGTTCAAGTTCTTCTGTCACTTTTAATATTCTCCTGTTATCAGTTATCAAAACCGTGATAGGTTATTTTTGATTCGTTCACAGCAAAGAGTTTGATTTAAAAACGCCTTGAACATCGTAAAATGACACGGCAGTCTAATGCGCTGGCAACTTAAACGTATAAAGATAAGCTTATTGAGTCATGTTAAGCAGAAAGCTTTTAGTTTTTGACACGATTATCCCCAAAAAATGATTCGCTATTTGTTAAAATAGTCTTATTTTACAGAAAATTTTTGAAGAATCTAATTCGCTAACTTGAACATCAAGTCTTTAAATGGCGCAACAATCAATAATTACCCTATTAATTAGAGTTGTCATAAAATAAGGGGATTGTGAATTGTGTTTTTATTAGCAAAAAAATTATTTACGGACAAGTCTATTTAACTAACAATATGATAATCTTGAAGTCAGGGCGTGTCAAAAACAAGCGACTCTAAATTATCGCCTCTCCTTGAAAAATAGACATGAGCATGATTTTAATATAGATTACTCAGTTTTTGTTAACCTAAATGTGAAGAAGAAATGAATCATTTTACCACAACATTAAACAAGTCAAATTTGTCTGGCCGCATGAGCAAGCTTTATATTCTTGCGCTAAGCGTTATAGCCATGCTAACAATAACGGGGTATTTTTTAATTCAGTGGGCATTGTACCAGCAAAACAGTAATGCACACGTCATCAATATTGCGGGACGACAACGGATGCTCAGTGAAAGCATAAGCAAAACGGCCCTTCTCATTCAGATCACGACTGACACTGATAAGCGGCTCAAGCAAGTTGAAAAATTAACAACAGGACTTGATTTATTGGAACGTTCTCATTATGGGTTGCAAAAAGGGAGTGCTGATATAGGCCTGTCAGGTCAAAACAGTATGACAGTGATCGGACTGTTTACTGAGATGCAAGCAAACTACCAGGCGATGAAAACAGCCGCTCAACAAGTGTTGACAAGCATTGCTCAAAACGTTTCTGATTCTGCACATTCTGTTGAACTATCGGCGCTTGTAGAACACCTTGTCACTGAACAGGCTTATTTTGTTCAGAAAATGGATGCTATTGTCTCTCAATATGAGACTGAGGCTTTAGCTCAACTCAATCAAGTGAAACAAATTGCTTTTATTTTAGCCGCGCTTATTTTTATCGTTTTACTACTTGAAGGCTGGTATCTATTTCGCCCCGCAGTTCGGCAGCTTGAACAAACACTGCAACGGTTAGTGACTATTGAGCGTTTTCAGGAACAAAAAACATTGCTACAAACGATTTTGGACTATTCCCCGTCGGCTATTTATGTCAAAGATCTCCAAGATAGGTATATTCTGATTAACCGCGTCGTTGAAAATGTTTTGAAACGCAATAGAAAAGAGATTATCGGCAAAACGGGCGACGAGTTGTTGCCAAAACCAATCGCGGATCAGTTTTATGCCAATGATCTCAAAGTCATTGAGGCTAAATCGCCCCTAAAATTTGATGAAGCGTTTTCCCAAGACGATGGTTTACACCACTATATTTCAATCAAGTTTCCATTGTATGACGTAACGGGAGAACCTTATGCCATTTGTGGTATTTCCACCGATATCACTGAGCATCAGCAGATGAAAAAAGCACTGTGCAAAAGTGAAGCAATGTGTAAAACGGTGTTAAATGCTATTCCAGAATCGGCGTTTTTTATAGATAACAAGGGTATTGTTTTGAGTGCTAATGAAACGGCAGCACTGCGGCTAGGAACAACATTGGATAAACTGGTTGGTGCGAATGCTGACGATTTTCTCTCCTCAGCTCTTGCAGAAAAGAGCAAGGCAGAGAATGGATTTCAGAATGCTAAACCGATTCGTTTTGAAGAAGTGTGTGATGATCGATATCTTGATAACTTGATTTATCCCGTGGTAACTGAAGGTGAAAGGCCTTTGAAAATAGCGCTTCTCAGTTTCGATATAACGGAGCACGCGCAATTTGAAATTTGCACACTCAATGAAAAATTAGAACAGCGGGTTGTTCAACGTACTACCCAATTGGAAGCAAGCGCACTGAAAGCAGAACTCGCATCGTGCAAACAGGCAAATGTAGCGCTTCAAGCAAGTGAAAACCAATTCCGTACCCTGACTGAAATGATGGCTGCGGCCACTTTTATTTGTCATGATGAAAAAATGCTCTATATCAATCCTGCGGCCACTGTTATTACTGGCTATAGCCAAACAGAACTCTTAAAAATGAGTTTACGGGAAATCGTTCATCCTGATTTTAAACACAAGGTTGAAGAATTTTGTTTAGCCAGCCAACGCGAAGAACAGGAACCACAATCCTATGAATTTAAAATCTTAACCCAGCAGGGGCAAGAACGTTGGATTGATTGGAGCGGGCGTTTAATTGAGTATCAAGGCAAAACCGTCATCTTGGTAACGGCTTTCGACATCACGGCACGTAAGCAAGCCGATCTGCAATTTCGCCAATTGCTAGAAAGTGCCCCTGATGCAATGGTTATTGTTAATGAACAAGGCAGGATTGTTATTGTCAACGCACAAACAGAGAAGCTTTTTGGTTATCAACGAACGGCATTACTTGGGCAGCCCTTGGAAATACTGATACCAGAGCGTTTACGAACCACTCATCATGATCATAAGACGCATTATTTCAATCATCCTGATCGACGGCCTATGGGTATTGGATTAGAACTCTACGCTTTGCGTCATGATGGTAGTGAGTTTCCAGTGGAAATCAGTCTGAGCCCCATTGAAACGGCAGACCGCTTTTTGGTTTCAAGCACGATTCGAGATATCACTGAGCGTAAGCAAACCGAGGACACGCTGCGAAATATCGTTGAAGGTGTCTCACCTTCAGTGGGCTCATGGCCAACTTTTCTCAAGTCATTAGTCCTACATCTTGCCAAAACCCTGCAAGTGAAGCATGTTTTTATTGCTCTGATATCAGCGGATGCGCCCAATAAAATGAGAACACTGTTTGTTGTTGCTGACAACCAGTTTATCGAAAACGTTGAATATGATTTATGCCATACGCCCTGTGAAAAAATAGTTCAGGAGAAGACATTATGTCGTTATCCCCAAAATGTTCAAGAAGCCTTTCCACTTGATACGGGGTTGAGAGAAATGGGCATTGAAAGCTATTTTGGAACCCCCCTTTTCAATGCGAATGATTCGGTAGTCGGTTTGATGACGATTATGGATACGAAGCCAATAAGTCACCAAAAACAGGTTGAGTCAATCTTGCCTATTTTTGCGGCACGCGCTTCTGCTGAATTAGAGAGAATACAAGCATTAGAAGCGTTACAACAAGAACGGGCTTCATTAGCACAGCGTGTGAAAGAACGTACAGCCGAATTATCACTGGCCAATGCACAATTGGCTCGTGCGGCCCGTCTCAAGGATGAATTTTTAGCTAATATGAGCCATGAATTACGCACTCCGCTTAATGCCGTTTTAGGGATGACTGAAGTCTTGCAAGAGGGTATTTATGGCCCGATCAATCAGCAACAAACGAAGTCAATTGATACGATTGAAGAAAGTGGCCGCCATTTATTGTCTCTGATTAACGATATCCTCGATCTCGCTAAAATTGAAGCGGGCAAAGTGAGGTTAGAAATGAATCCCTTTTCCGTTCAAGGTGTTTGCCAAGCTTGCTTACGCTTTATTAAGGAGTCAGCATACAAAAAACGCATTAAAACCTCTACCGTTTTCGACAGTTCAGTGACAATTATTCAAGCCGATGAACGCTATCTGAAGCAAATTTTGCTCAATTTATTGAGTAATGCTATCAAGTTTACCCCTCAAGGGGGCAAAGTCAATTTAGAAGTGCGTGGTCATCTCAAGCAAGGTGTGGTTGACTTTATCGTGTCGGACACGGGAAGAGGTATCGCTGAAAAAGATATGGATAGCCTCTTCAAACCTTTTGTACAATTAGATGGTGGCCTGAGTCGAACGCATGAGGGCACGGGATTGGGTTTATCCTTGGTTTATCGTTTGACTGAGTTGCATGGTGGCAGTGTTTCTGTTTCAAGTGAGTTAGGCAAAGGCAGCCATTTCACGGTTTCATTGCCTTGGGAAGAGAATACGGTTTTGTCTGCCACGGCTATTGAGCCTTTTAATGCCGAATTACCCACTAAAAGTTTACTCTCAGAGGCCGTTATTTTATTAGTGGATGACAATCCAAGCATTATTGAAACGCTTTCTGACTATTTAACCATCAAGGGCTACTCGCTCATTACGGCCTATAATGGAATACAAGCCATTGAAAAAACGAGAGCAGAAAAACCTGATCTGATTTTGATGGACATTCAAATGCCGGGTATGGATGGTTTGGAAGCGATACGTCGAATTAGGGCTGATGCTGAAGTGGCTACAATTCCGATTATCGCCATTACGGCTTTAGCTATGCCCGGAGATGAAGAGCGTTGTTTAGAAGCTGGCGCTCAGAGTTATTTAAGTAAGCCTTTGAGTTTTAAAGGATTAGTAGAGGAAATTGAGGCACTCTTGTCATAAAGACGCACTGCCGTGGAGACGCACAGCAGTGCGTCTCTACTTAAAAACAGTGCGTAATATGAGTAAAAATCTTTAGTTTTTCAAAGGGGCGTTACGTTAGAGGCATTTTCTCCCATTTTGATTGAGCTTAACATTGCCGGACAAGCATCGCTCAGTTCTATAACTTGCTGAGATAAGGGTTTCAAGAAGTTGCTATCTTGAGCCACATATAAGATATCTTTACCTAAGCCAATGGCAAGAGGATGATCTCGGCGTGCAATGATTATTTGTTCCTCTTTTTCGGCGAAAAGTGCCATAATAATAAAGCTACCATGCAAACGCATGAGAGAAACTGAAATCGCTTCTTTTGGGGATAGACCGATGTCTAAATAGCGATTAATAACACGTAGGAGCAACTCACTGTCGTCAGTTCGATTTTGAAACTCATACCCGAGATCCATCAGTTCTTCTCTTAATTCAATGCGGTTTTCAATCTGGCCATTATAGACGACAGCGAGATGTTCATTGGCGTATAAATGGGCATGATGTTTATCCGATTCCTTTTGCTGGTGTTTGTAAGCTATGCCGAAATGACCCTTAAGGGAGAGTTCCGATAGCAAACCGCGTAAATCCGCCACTTCTTGCCATTCTATACGTCCATCAACGACAGTCGCAACGTTTATCAAATCGTGGGCTGCGTTTTCGACTTGTAATAACTCTTGCTGTAAAGAGGCAAGTAGATTTTTGTCATTCAGAATACCAAAGATACTAGACATAATTTATGTTCTCCATTAATAATAGTTGAGTATTTTAATATGTTATATAGCATGATATGGGCCATTTGAGTGATAATTTTATAAGATATTGTTTTTAATCATATTATTGAACATCACGAAACGGATTGCTTGGGTTGTTCTAGCAATTTGCAAAGCTATTTCGTAAGGGTAACTTGTGCTTTGCAAAACTGATGGGGGAGGAGAAAGAATGATGGGAATTGAGCATGACATCTCGTATTTTTCCGGAACTCAAATGGCAACCCTACAGATTGCCCTTACCCGTGGTTGAATCGTTTGTGGTTAAAACGTAGGGGCAATAGCTTGTGGTTGCCCCTTATTATATATATTAAAATACCCGAAAATTTATGATTTGGTACTGACAAGGAAAGGGCAACTGGCAAGCTGAAAGAAAGGGCAACTGGCAATCTGAAGGAAAGGGCAAGCACAAGGGATTGCCCCTACTGATTAAGCTTGTGGAGAAAATAAGTAGCCTTTGCCCCGAATCGTGCGAATATAAGAGGGGGCTTTTGGAACGATTTCAATTTTATCTCTTAAGCGTTTGATATTCACATCAATACTGCGATCATACGGGATGTATTCATAGCCTTTCATCAAATTCATCAATTTGTCTCGACTCAAAATTTCATGAGGATGAGTCACAAAAATCAGTAATAAGCTATATTCAGTTTCGGTAATCTTGATCTCAAGCTTATTTTTAGTCAAGCGATGGCACGCGGTGTCAAGTGTAAATGAGTCAAAGGTATAACTTTTTAACTGATTTTTCCCAGCCGGTGTTTGTTGTGCAGGCTCAGAATTTCGCCGTAACGAGGCACGCACGTATGCTAATAATTCTCGTAAACCCACCGGTTTCGGCAAATAATTATCGGCTCCCATTTCTAAACCGACAATACGATCTACTTCTTCTGTCGCGGCAGATAGCATTATGATAGCATGTTGATAATTTGCAGCACGTAATCGTTGTGCTAGTAATAATCCGTTTTCGCCAGGCAACATGACATCCAGAATAATTAAATCAACAGCGCGCTTTGATAAATACTGATTCATGGCAACACCATCGTATACGGCATCAATTTTAAAGCCTTGGTCTTTAAAGTAACTTTTGACAATTGTGCACCATTTTCGATCATCGTCAACCATTAGTAACTGTTCATGTTGATTAACCATTTTTAACTGTTTCTCTATATAGATAGACTTGGTAACAAATTATGACAACAAATCATGAATCGGACATTGCTCTGTAACATGAAATGCGAATAAATCGGTTCCCACAATATTAAGTACAATAAAGTGACAATTCAATCCTTGTAGAAAATGGTTATAGCTATTGTGGATTGAAATTGGGTGGTGTGTTGTGAATTAAATAGATTCAAAGAGTTAGAATACAAAACACAACAACGTCTTGAAGCGGTTGAAAGCGTGTTAGAAATACAGGGCGATTGTCGGCCCCCTCAGTAATCTGAATTAATAATGAAAAATGAACAAAAACGGATTAAATCACTTTCAATGAGGATTGTTTTATGATTCATTGATTAAGTACCCGTTCATAAATTATTCAAAAATAAAATATATATTTAATTCAATCCAGTCGCATTACTCAATTGGATGATTTTAGATTTTGAATGACCGGATTTTCGACCGGATTTTCGATTTTAGTGGATTCTTTTGTGTTATTTCGTGTTTTAAAAATCTGACGAAAGACATCAGATGAACTCATTTTTTTTAGACGCAATATTTATCACAAATGTTCGCTGCTTTCAGAAATGAGTGCTGCTTACTACTCAAGCGAAAATATTTTTCCAAACCATTTGGATTCAAATTATTAATAAATCAACTTGTTATTAATAATGAGGTAAAATCGTTTAGGCTTAGCAGCTATCAGTTTTTCAAAAAAGGGCACAACGTCTCTTATGCCTGTCAATTGACTTTAGATAAACGAATTAGGCTTTTTGCTCAATGAAAATAAGTGTTTTGATTTGAAACCCTTATTTTCAACAAAATACAGAGGGTTTTTAATTCTTGAGAATAAATTATTTATTCGTTTATCCTGTGTTGACGACAATGCGTTAACGCCACTGATAGGGGATCGGTAACATAAGCGGGTTATTTATTATTGTATTGAGTTTAAAACTTTTAAAACACGCGATGAGGACAAAAACTATTTTATATTCAGAGGTTTAAGGGACGTAGTTCCTTAAACCGCAAGCGGTTATTCTTTTTTTAAGAATGAAGCATTTTGGAAAAAAGAAAAAAGTAGTTTGGTTTTAAAGCGATTTAAGGTCATACTGCTCAGTCATCAATAGGCAGAATGCACATCGAATCCCTACAATTCGTAAGATGCTTAAAATCGTTTTATTGTCTTAAACGAAACTCATTACCTTTCAGGGTTATTTCGTTCTTTCGTCCACAGAAAGTGCTATGCCCTCCTTATAGGGCCAATTCTAATGGAGAGAGAAATACAAACTATCAGGGTTTTAAAACTTTTTATCGTTGTCTTAATCAAGAGTGATTGGGATAAAGCTATAAATTTCTCAAAGCTTTTCCTGATCTGAAATGACAATCAATGACTTGGCAGCTAAAAACTTTTGCTCAAAGTGAAAAACACGCGACTATCAGCAACGCCTTTAACATTGTCTAGGTTAGTAT
>JAYQWI020000557.1:0-5613 GCA_035871815.2 Candidatus Parabeggiatoa communis | reverse complement strand
ACCCAATTAGGGGCATTGATTTTGAGTAATTTCTTGTCCTTTTGAGACAGTTTTGATGAAAACCGAGCAAGGTATTTCACCATACTGTCATCAACATTATTTACCCCAAACCAATCCAAAGCTTGCAAAATAAGCCCAGCTATAGAATACCCACAATTATCTACCCAAATTTGAGACGCATGATAAAAAATAAAAGTACGATTGCCAACTTGAAGTTTTTTCGTATTTTTTGACCAAACGTACTCCAATTTGGCTGGCACTTGTTCTGACAACCCTAATTGATTGGCTGCCGTAGCACCCGACGGTAAAATAGCACATTTTGCTTGACGTGCTACTGCCTCCACAATACCCTCCTGATCTGGCACACCGAATTCATTCCATAACTGACTATATCGAGGAAAATCATAAAGTCCGCGTGAAAAGTGGCGAATATTTCCCTTTTTTGATAAACGTCTTAGTGCTGAATGAACGGCACTTTGACTTCCAAGATCAAAAAAGTCGGAAGGTATAAAAACCCACCTTTGTCCTTCAAGCTGGATGCGTTCCATAATTTTATCTGATACACTGTTCATCATTTGATAACCTTTAGTCAAAATAAGAGCAATTCTTTGTTTTTCCTGACGTTTAGCAATATTTTCAACATTATCTATGATTATATTTTATTCAAGTAGCCAATGTTACCCAATAAGTAGTCTTCCAATATTACCGTCTGCAAACTTTCAATATCAAAGGGTTGACCATGACCTGGCACAATAAGTCCTTTTTTATCTTCAAAATATTTTAACGTTTCTTGCTGCAACTTAATGTTAGAACATAATCCTGTAATCGGTTCATATCGGCTTAACCAATTTGATAACGACAAAATAGCATCACCTGTAATCCAAATAAAGCGGTTTTCTATCCCTATGCAGACAGAAATATGCCCGCTAGTATGTCCATGAGTGGCTATGACTTTAATATTTGGCGCAAAATGATAGCCCTCTTCTAAAAATAAACACCGTGCTTTATTTTTTAATAAGGGCTGTAATTGAGTACGGAAGGAATTGATACTGCGTATAAACAAGAGGATATAAATAGGATGGATAATGTCATATTCCGATTTGATAACCTTTTCTAAAGCATGTTCTGGTGTTTTCAGCCATTTTTCCAGTAATTCCCATTCTTTCCAATGTAAAGCAATTTGGGCATTTTTAAATAAAGAAACATCCGTTAAATGATCAATATGCAGATGGGTAAACAATAGCAAGTCAATTTGATCAAGGGAAAAACCTTGCTTCAATAGGTTTTGCTCCAAAATGGGTATTCTCTCAAAACCACCACCATCCACTAACAGGGTTATCTCCCCGTTGCAGAGCAACACACTGTTGGACTGCAACTTTGGGAACTCTCGTCCTTGCGTCATTAATTGTAAATACATAACCGTTTACATTGATAAACTCAGTTCACCACTTGCCACAAGTTCGCCATTTTCCTCAATCTTGGCACTAACTAAAGTTAGATTCCCAAATTTTTTGAGCACTTCCACGGTAATTTGCAAACAGACTCCTGGTGTCACTTTTCGGGTAAATTTTAAGCGATTCACTGCGGCTAAATAACGATTTTCTTGAACGGGCTCACTTGCCTTTTCTTCTTCCGCACTTTTCCCTAAAACAATACCAGCCATTTGTGCCATGGCTTCTATCATCAGTACGCCCGGAAAGATAGGCCTATCAGGAAAATGGCCCGCAAAAAAGCTTTCATTATAAGTCACACATTTCACACCCACCCCCCGTTTTCCTGGTTCTAAAGAAAGTACTCGATCAATCATCACCATAGGATGACGGTGAGGGATACGTTCCAAAATATTTGGCATTTCCAATGGTGGTGTCATATCATTATGCCTGTGCTTGATCTATCAATCCCTTGACAAATTGTGAGAGTGTGTTAATTGAGTAGAACTCTTGTTTATAATCACCTTCTTCCACAGTCACATCAAAATTTTGCTCAATACCAACCACAACTTCCAAAGCCTCTACCGAATCCAAATCCAATCCCTCATTTTCATGAGAAAACAAGGGTGCATCATCTTTAATCTCATCAGGCGCGATATCCAAAGTCAGGCGTTCGACTATCATTGCTTTCAAACGAGGTTTGATTTCTTCTATATTCATTGTGATTACTACTCCTAAAAAGTTAGACAAAAAATGTCAGAATTGTCTCAGTGCAGGCTCGAAGAAGACAGTGATGGTAGCAGGGGAATTATTCCTTTTTCCATCAGCCACTGATCAATCACCCTATAGATACTCGCTATTTCTTCATCAGAATGTCCATGTGCATGCATCCAATCCTCAAAGGGTCGTTCACCTTTAATTATGCGGGTGAGGATATCCTGAAAGTCTGATTCCAAAAAGTCCGGCTTGGTTGTCGGTACAATACCCTCAAGCATCAAGTCCAAAAGTGCCCCCCGGTTCTCCTGCACCAATTGCTCAAGGTAGTCGTTAATTGCGACTTTCCGCGCTGCGGGAAAATCAAGCATTTCCATCTGGTTGTTAAGATGTTCCCTGACACGGGCGACCCCACCCGCAGCAAACTAACTTTTTAAGTCGTCCACGGAACTACCGACCCGTCGAAAGCGGTCATTCTTTAGAACATCTAACGCATATTGGAAGCTATTGCCAAAGAATTCTTGCCAGCCATCGTGTTCTAAATTCTATCAGAGCCATAACTCTCACCTGTTTTTTCATGTTCTATGTCATTGACATAGTTTCTTATTCATCCCAAAGAGCAAAGTTTGCTGACCATGCAAAGACGCTCGCCGGGATACTGGCATTATATCAATAAAGCCAGATACTTCTCCAAAATCATAGGGACAGTCTTCTAGGTTGGAAGCCCATTCTTTGTATAAATGTTTCCAAATCATAAGGTGATTTCACTTCTTCAAATTTGATTTTTTTTATACCACTGAAAAGTTCGTTCTACCCACTTTATAATTAACATAAGCTATGCTGGCTTAATTTCATCCCCTATCAAAAAGATCATCAATTTCTTTGGTACTTGACAAAACACTATATCCATCATCTTTTACGGTTAGTTATAGAGAAACATTTTCATTCAAATTCCCATAGAACAGGAAGAATTTCCTTTCTTACATTACCTTACTTCAATCCGCTGTGACAATTTTTTTGCGGGGAACTCTTTCTCATGGCCAATCACATGGACCCCAAATAAATAGTCATCGTTATATCGATAAATATGATTCGCCAAGCCATCTAGAGCAAAACGGTATATAAGCTGTTGAGCTTCTAGCTCAAATGAATTAGTGATTAACTCAGTTGAAGAAAGCCAATCATAAATATATCTACAAGAGTCAAATGGAATTACATCAGTATACATTCTCGTCTTTTTTCCTTCAGCTATATACGAAAAACGCCTGGTTTCTTGGACATTGTAATGCCTTGGAAACGCATATTGAGCAATAATAGGGTACAATGAAAGTTCTGTTGAAGGAGAATCACAGAATAAATACATTTTTTGCCTATATTTATATCCGCTCATAAGCTTAGATAATGAAGGTTTATATAACTCATGATTGTTAAAGCTATTTCGTAATACGATGTACGCATCTATAGCTTTTTTTGCGCTTACTTTCTGTTCAGGAGTTCCACTTAGCTCTCTTAACCATCTATGTTTCAGTTTTTCTGACTTAGAAACCTTACCACAAGCTAACTCGTTTATTGACCAACCGATAGCGTTTGTATTTGGTCCTGAAATTAGTTCTATATCTAATTCAATGTCACCAGCCTTTTTCTCAAATAGTGATGACCACATTTCTGAGTTTGAAAAACTTGTGATCGGAACAATAAATGATGCTAAATCAAATAGCTGACTTGAATGTACTGCCCATAATACTTTGGAAAATTATTTTTAACTTCATGAAAAAATGAATCTTCAATTTCAAATAATTCATCATCATCATCAATTTTTGGTAAATAACCACAAGCCTCTGCTCCGTCATCAAGATTCCTATTTGAGTTGTCTGACTCTAGGCTACTTTTTGGGTACAAGTATGTGGAAACAAGTTCTGAGTGTGAGTTAAGTTGTGTTTCATCATCTAGATCAGGTGTGGCAAAGTTGGTAATCAGCACTCCTGGAGAAGTTAATCTCTGGTATCTAAATATATTTGCAATTGTTCGAGTAGTACGTTGATTACTACTCGGTATTGGGCCACAAGCATCAATATAAATTATATCAAATTGGCATGGAACTGATTGTAAATATGTATCTATTGAGGTAGGAATAATCTTTAGTAAAGGAAAATGAGAATTTTTAATATGGCTTAACGCTTCATTGAAAATTTTAGTTTCTGATTCAAAAGCAAAAATATTGTATGGATGAATTCCCAGTCGAACTAGCTCATTAAAGTCGTTCAAAGGTTCAGGGCCAGCTAGATATGCAACCAACAAACTTTCTGGAGTCTTTTTACCATTTTTGCTTTCCCAAAGTAATTCCCATAAAGTACATAACTGGTCTGTACATATAGATGCCACCAACTTATCATCAGAAATATCCCTACGAATTAAAAAATCTCGAACTTTTCTTACGTAGTCCTTTGGAACAATAAGTGATAATTCCCTTTTTGAGGTCAGTATCTCCACGGCATGTGTCAGAGACTTTGTCCGAACTTCGTTTTTTTGTGGTTGAGAATATTGCTGTTGTTTCATACTTTTCTTTAAAATACATCGTTCACGAAATGCTGTCTAAAAGTAGACACTCTAAAAAGCGTAATTATAATACACCACTTCAAATGTATAACTAACCATTTTCATTAACGAATATACACAACCCTGAGTTAATTTCATTAAAGAAAATAGACAGCAATAAAAAAGGTTCTTTTTACACTGGTTTAATAAAACTTCATTAATTGAAAATTAAGTAGGCGTAATGTGGGTAGAGCTATGAAATCTACCTTTTCAGGGTTTCGCTTTCGCTCTACCCACCCTACAATTAACATAAGCTACGTTGGTTATAATATCTTCTCTCAAAATCAGATGTGGAAAATGAAACATACTCTTGCTTCTTTAGGAGTCCACGCGATTTAAGATCATCAATCCGCTTTTGAATTTCTTGAAATTTTTTCACACGATTCGGTTCAATAGATTTGGTAGTTTTATCTAATGCTGAGCCAAGCTTATCTGCTACCCCATAAATAGCATCGGCTGTGTAAGAAAACTCTTGTCTCATGGCGATTAATGTAGTCAATTAGAAAGTCGTTATAGGAACGAATTTTGAGACGTAACTCTTCATCGTTAGAATAGTCTTCAATTTTTAATTTCTTACAAATCAATTTTCACCTAAAAGCTGTCTCTCTATCCGACACTTGCTTTCTACTATATTGATAGATTTGTGGGATAATAAATGCGGGTATCATTTCCGGTGATAAATGCTGTTCTAATGATGGAATATTGGATTGATGTAAGAGTCGAGTGATTGACATGACTTCAATACCAACCAATTCTCCTTGGCTACCCACATCAAAAACTAATAACTCATCTTCAGATTCAATACTGTTCACAATTTTTTGATCGGAAAACTTGATATAAGCTAAATCGTTAGTTTCATCATAGTGAATATTTG
>JAYQWI020000556.1:0-6492 GCA_035871815.2 Candidatus Parabeggiatoa communis | reverse complement strand
AATAGAACGAAAATTGGTGACATTAAATTCAATAAGCATAGGTGCCTCATAGTTTTCTAAAAAAATCAAGAAATTCGATATAAACGCTAAAGACCCTAAAGACGCTAAAGACGCTAAAGACGCTAAAAACGTTAAAAATGTTGACAAGAAAAAAAAAACTTTTTGCGGCTCTTGCGTTAAAAAAAAAGTGCCCAATCAACGCCCTATAGCCAATCTAAGTGCTAAACGAATTAAATACAACTCATTATCAATTACACAGGATATTATATAGATATGAAACTCAAGACTCAATGTGTGTTCACTGATAAAGCCAGACACGCATTAACGAAATCATTTTGTCTATGTCTACCGGTTTAGATAAGTAGTCATTGGCACCGGCTTCTATACATTTCGCTTTGTCGCTTTTCATGGCCTTTGCCGTCAAGGCTATAATGGGTAATTTCTGGTATTGGGGTTGTTGTCTGATTCTCCTCATCGCTTCGTATCCATCCATTTCGGGCATCATAATATCAATTAAAATGATGGCAATATCTTGATGTTTTTCTAACAATGACAGCGCTTCTTTGCCATTTTTAGCGAGGACAATTTCCATCTCTTTGTCTTCTAAAAGGGTTGCGAGGGCATAAGCATTACGCATATCATCGTCAACAATCAGGACTTTTTTCTGCATCAGAATCGCAGCCTTTTCATGGATCATCCGCAGCATGTTGCGTTTTTCTTTGGATAAATTGGCCTCGACTTGATGGAGAAATAAAGTGGCTTCATCTAATAAGCGTTCTGGCGATCTCACCGTTTTTACGGGTAAGTTATCGTCACAACGCTGTAATACGCCTTGTTCTTGTCGACTCAATTCGCGTTCAGCATAGAGAATGACTGGAATTTTGGACAAATTATCATGATTATGTAGTCGTTCACAACGTTCTATGCCAGAGCCTTGTTCAATATCAACATCGAAGATAATACAATCGTATTGCGCTTGGCGCAGCTCTTTACCCACCTCGTCAACTGTCATAACAAGGGTTGTTTTGATATCTTCTCCGCCTACGATTTCCAAAATGGTTTGTTGATGTTGTTTATTGTCTACTACCAATAAGAGGTTTTTTACTTTTTGGGCAATAAACTGTTCTATATTTTTAAAGGCTATCCCCAGTTCTGCCAGGGTAACGGGTTTATGCAAATAACCGATAGCCCCCATTTTTTTGGCATCCAAACTGTGATCGGAGTCGGAGACAAGATGCACAGGAATATGCCGGGTGTTGGAATTGTCTTTTAACCATTCCATGACTGTCCAGCCATCTATTTGGGGTAAATTGATATCAAGGATAATCGCATTAGGTTGATAATGCGCAGCGATTTGCAAACCGCTTTTTCCCTCGGTAGCCATAAGACATTTAAAGCCTTTTTCGTGTGCGAGTTTGATGAGGGTGTCTGCAAATTGATGATCTTCTTCAATAATTAAAATGGATTTATCCACTGTTTTGAGTGACACTCTATCATCTATATCGACTTGAATAGGCGTGGATTGCGTCTCAGCTATAATTGGCTGACTGTTTTGAATGTTATCAATTCGTTCCTGCCTAATCCGTTTGTGTTCTTGACTATCTGCGAACTGATTTTCTGAGGCTATGATGTTCGCTTCCTGAATGTGGGTAGGCTTTGTGTAGGGCAAGTAAAGCGTGAATGTACTCCCGTTACCGGCTTCGCTGTGTATTTTCAATTCTCCACCCAGTAGTTTAGCTAATTGGCGGGATATGGATAAGCCGAGCCCTGTTCCCCCGTAGCGGCGACTGGTTGTGCCATCGACTTGTTGGAATGCATCAAAAATATTCTCTTGTTCTTCTTTAGGTATACCAATACCGCTATCTGTTACGCTTATGGCAATGGTTTTCGTTCCTTCAAGTAAATCTCCTATCCCGCCCTGGGAAAAATAGTGCAGAAATATCTCCAATGTGATTTTGCCTGTGGCTGTAAATTTTAAGGCATTCGATAACAAATTGTTGAGGATTTGTTGGAGCCGCTGTGCGTCTGTTTGTAATGTGTGGGGAAAGTTTTTAGCCTGCTTGATCTGGAATATGAGCCCTTTCTTTTCCGCCTGAAAACGGAATTGATGTTCAATCGTTTCTATCAAATCAGCCATTGAGACATTTTCAAAACTGACTTCCATTTTGCCCGCTTCGATTTTAGATAAATCCAGAATTTCATTGATGAGGGTTAGTAAATCCGTACCCGCACTGTGAATGGTTCGCGCATATTGCACCTGTTTATCAGTCAAATGACGATCTTTGTTATCGACTAATAATTGGGCCAGTATCAACATACTGTTTAAAGGTGTGCGTAGCTCATGGGAGATATTGGCCAAAAATTCAGATTTATATCGGCTTGCCAATTCTAATTCTGTTGCCTTCATTTCAATCTGGTGCTGCGCCTTTTCCATTTCTGCCTGGGTTTGTTCCAGCGCTTTATTTTTGTGTTGAATTTCTTGGCTTTGTTGTTCTAAGGCCTCTGTGCGTTCTTCTAGTTCTTCATTGATTTGGCGTAATTCTTCCTGTTGAACTTGTAATTCTTCCGACTGAGTTTGCAACTCTTCATTGCTGCGTTGAACTTCTGCCTGTTGCGTCTGTAATTTTTCCGCTTGCATCTGACTTTGTTGTAAGAGGGCTTGCATCTCTTTGCGAGATTGGGCCGTATTGATCGCGATAGCGATGTTGGGCATGATTTGTTCTAGAAATTCTTGTTGAATGTCCATCAAGTCTTCTAAAAAACCTAACTCTATCACGCCTTTAACGACATCTTCATACAAAAAGGGAATAGCCAAGAGATGTCGGGGTATCGTTTCGCCTAAACCGGCATCAATGGTAAACTGAATCGTTTTCTTTTCTAAAGCGGCTTGCCCAACGATGCCTTCACTGAAGTGAAATGCCATCGCGATATCTTTATGTTGTATAGAAGTATCATTTGCCAATAGGTTTAACTGGTAACTTTGGCTATGGCGATTGATTTCTTCAACCAGATAAAATATCCCGACTTGTGCTGCAAGGCGGTTCGTCAGAAACGTAATAATATTTTTGGCTAACGTTATCAGCGCTTGTTCACCACTCATTTGTTCATTTAACTGTGCTTGCCCGGTTTTAAGCCAATCCTGTTTCGCATTTTGGGTAGTCGCTTCTGCCAGTTTAGTGGCCGCTGTTTCTAGGGCCGTTCTAACCCGGTTAAATTCACCCAAATATTCGATTTTAGGGAAGGCATTGAGATTACCCTCTGCTAATCCCTGAGACACTTGGACAATATCCTCTATCACCACTCGTTGATTAAAAAGCGCCACTTCCAAAGCTTTTTTGATTTGGAGAAAATCCCCTTGATAATCAGATTGAGGCATGATACACAAATTGCCTTCTGCTAATCCTTGAGAGACGTTGAGAATATCCTTAATCACTTGCCGTAATTCAGATAAGGCCGTTTCGAGAGCGTGTTTGATTTGTCTAAAATCACCTCGGTATTCTGCGGTGGGTAGAATCTGTAAATTGCCACTGGCTAATCCTTGGGAGACTTGGACAATATCTTCGATGACAAAACACACATCGGACACGGCGGCTTCTACTGCCGTTTTGATCTGAATTAAGTCGCCTTGATAGTCTGCTTGTAGCGTGATGTGCAAATTACCTTCTGCTAAGTGATGAGCAACTTGGACAATATCTTCAATAATTTTATGAAACTCAGTATTCTGAGTGTCTAATCGGTCAAACGACATTTTCAGTTGTTCTGCCATACGATTAAACGCATGAGCCAGTTCTCCTAATTCGTCAGTTCGTTCAACAGCTAAGGTTTGGAAAGGCTTCTGTTCATCAGATTTGAGTTCAAGACTAAAAGCCGCAATTTGTTGGGTTGCCAAAATCAATTCATTCAACGGTTTCGCGACGTGTTTGCGTAAAACCCAAAAGAGTACACCCAGTTCAATTAATAATAACAACAGGCCTAAAATAAAAATAAAGCTGGCTGTTTTGAAGGCGAGATTGGATAAGCGTGATTTAGGATAAACGGTTACAAAATACCAGTTTGGGCCTTTAATCTGAGTGACAGCCAGATATTCCATATCGATCGGATTATCAATAATCATTTGATTAGATTGACTATTTTTGACTAAGCTGAACAAACGAATCAGATGTTGATCCTTGCCGTTAAGCAAATTAAATTGTCCACCCTGTTCTTGAATCTCTGCCATTTTATTAGGATGGGCGATTAAGCGGCCATCTGCCCGAAAAATCAAATTATAAGTGCCTTCAAGCTGGTTATGAAGCGTCCTTTCCATCAGCTCATGGAGGATAATATCATGACCAATGGTTGCAATATGTCGCCCTTGAACATCATCAATTGGTGTTTCTAAAGACACCATCCAATCTTTGATCACATGATCAAAGTAAAGGCCTGTCCAAACTTGTTCTCGTTTGGGATTATGTTTTTTGTCAGAGACATAAAAATATTCTTCATTCTGGATATTGAGATCAGCCTTAGCATTCAGTGCCCAAGGTTCGCCTGGCCAGTAATTCACAACAATATTCTCAGGTGCAAGCAGGTAAGTATCAACAAAGCGATTACGCCAGGCTGGGCCGTAATGACGCAATAGGGTGTAAAAAGTGACCACACGATGTTGGATATCGGCATTAATATCTACCTGTGGCCCTATAAAGACACTGGGAAATTGCGTGGTATCAAAATCGCTTGGCGAGTGATCCTTAGGGCGATTGCGTATGGTGCCATCAGTCCATTTGACGAATAATTGATCAAATTGTGCTTGTGATGTCTGCTCACTTTCTAGGTGTCGATACACTTCCTTTTTAAGCAGGAGATGATTGTCTTGGGCTAAAGTAAAGAGATAGCTTTCTCGTTGCCCTCGCTCAAGGATATATTTTTCCAATTGTGCCAAGGTTTGCGATTTTAAGACGGACATTAAATAGAAATAACTCATGAGCGTTGCCAAAATAATGACAATGGCTATTTTGACACCCATTGAGATGAGCAGTTTACGGGTCAACGAATTTTGGGGTTGTGAGAAAGAGAATGACATTTTTTTTGACTCCAAGAGCTTTATGGTGTTTGAAGGCAAGCATAAGAATTTATGATTTTCTCACGCAAAGACGCAAAGACGCAAAGCTGATAAATCATTATTTAGCGTCTTAGCGTGAAAAAAAGATCACATACTTGATGATCAAGTTATAACGACAAGGATTATTTATGAAAGGATTAGATCATAGGCTTTATGAGTTCGTTATGTGATTTGAGTGAGCATTTATACAAGGATTCTTATCCTTTATTATAAACAATCCTTGTAGTTATATTCTTAAATCGTAGGCGCGAACAAGGCCCGAATAGCGGCAATGCCTTGTGCCCCGTGTGCCCATGCTTGGGGCTGATGTTCTGTTTTCATCCCACCTAATGCAAAAACGGGGCAATGGGCTTGTTCGGTTAATTGAAAAAATTTAAACCAGCCAAGGGGCAATGCCTCAGGATGAGAAAGCGTTGCTTGCACGGAACCCAAAACCATAAAATCAATGCCAATACGATTCGCTTGCTCAATGTCTGCATCAGTATGACAGGAGGCGGCTACCCATAAATCGGCCTTTAAAGGCCGTTCTGTGTAGGCCCATAATCGTTCACTGTTTAAATGTACGCCATTGGCGCCGACAGATAAAGTTATTTTGGGATCCGCATTAATTAATAATACGGCATTATGGCGATCACATCGCGTTAACACTTTTTCAGCGTAATGACAATAATCACGTTCTGAAAGCGCTTTAGATCGTAATTGTACTAAACTTATGCCTTGATCTAAAGCAGCCTCTAGGCGATAAAAAAACGTTTTCTCTTTTAGAGAGGCCGGATCAGGGGTAATCAAATATAAGGTTGGCAGTTGTATCGCGGTAATAATGGGGGCATTAGCGGCTGGAAAGTCATTATTTTTCAATAGATTAGGTGAACACCATTGTACGGCTTGGCCCTCGTGCCCCCACGCTTTACCGCGCCATTGTTCAATACGAAAGACATCTAACACTATTTTTTTATCAGGATAAGTGTGGAAGACGCGGATAAGTGGGCGAGATTGTTGTACCACAATGCCTATTTCTTCATGTAATTCTCGTGCCAACGCTTGTTCAGCTGTTTCGCCTTTTTCACATTTACCGCCAGGAAATTCCCATAAACCGCCTTGGTGAGTTTGCTTAGGGCGACGCGCAATCAAAACGTCATTTTGGGCGTTATAAATAACGCCCGCGACAACATGCAAAAATTCGTTCATGAGTAATATTGAGCCATCTCACACAAAGGCGCAAAGGCGTTAGGAAGTTCCAAAAAAATAATTATCCCAAAAGGCAATTCAAGCCGGTTTGTTTAATTTATCTCATTCTCTGCGGCTCTGCGGCTCTGCGTGAGCCGACAGTTTGTGACATAAGATTTGTGTGCATAGAGTAGCCCTGCGGGATAATTTATTTTTTTGATATT
>JAYQWI020000555.1:0-8428 GCA_035871815.2 Candidatus Parabeggiatoa communis | reverse complement strand
GGTTCATCAATCTCAAGGTTTGTCAGTTTCCGTTTTTTTAAGAGTCGTGAACAAATCAGCGAAAATCATGACAATCAGTATCATCAACGTTTTATCATTCCATTATATTTAATCATTTCAATGGCAAGAACAAAATAATGGTTTTTATCGCATCAATGAGCATAAGCCAGATTAATCTAATTTAAGATGCCTAATGTTCAGAAACTCGTTTTCACTCAGATGATGAATTTTATAAACAGAAAAGATGTGATTATCTTCAGACAATATTTCTTCTGGCTCTATTTTATGCGCTTTTATTTTCGTTTTATTCAGCTTATTCTTTTGATGCTTATCAAAAAGAATATATTTAACAGAAACGGTTTCTCTAAAATTTAAGCTATAAAACTCTTCTAATAAATGATTTATATACTTAACAAATACATGCGAATTTCGGAATTGCCGTAAATATTCTTTTTTTACCGGTTTTCCCGATTTCAATTCACAGATAAAAACATACTCTTTATTTTTGAAGCAAGTAAAAATAATGCCATCACAACTTTTATTAATTTTTTCAGCTGCAGGATTAAGATAATCACTTATTCTTTTGCCTTCAACATCCAACTTAAAAGCAAAAGTTTGGGCAGCATCAAATCCACGTAATGTGACTTTTTTTAATTTCGCATCCTGCCCTTTTTCTTCTAAAATAACAGTACCTTGTCCATTATGGTTTATCACTTCAATGGCAACATCAGGATTGATAATGGCTTTTATCGCATCAATGAGCATAAGCACATTCCATTGTGACTGTCATCTCATTATACATGCCGTTCATTTCATCTATTTCTTGATCAAAGTGAGCCACCTCTATACCCATCTCATCTATTGTTGTTGGCAATAAAGTCTGTTTTTCAGCCACATACGCTTTCACAAACGATTTATCAAGTATATCCTCTTCGGTATACTGGTATTTTTTCATGATATTCTCTTTATCTTCAAACGCATTGCCGAGAAGAATAAGATGATTTAATTCTTTAATCAGATAATCACTATGCGTTGTCACAAAAACCTTAATACCCGCTTTAATGAGCCTGACAAACAACCTTGCCATTTTCCGCTGGTTAGCAGGATGAAGATATTGTTCCGGTTCATCAATCAACACTATATCGCCTGATTTTGCCAAACATTTGATATAAAAATTCAATTCGACTTGTGATGTAACTGTTGAAGATCCTAAATAAACCGGTATCTTCTCATTTTGAATGCCTTTGGTAAAAGAGAAAACAATCTGATTATTTTCAACCCCGTATTCACCGCCAACGATCTCTTTCAAGCACTGAGCTAACTCAGGTTGTTCTTTCAGTAAAGGACTTTTTTGCTTGCTGTATACCTCAACAATATCACGCACAAAATCGATATTATCTTTAACCGTGTGGGCATAGCGAGAAAAAGCATTTAGGGTGTTTAATTCCTTATGAAATAACGTAATACCGGTTCTTTCTGACGTGATTAGAAAGGGATGAGCAAAGTAATCACCCAGCAAGGCTTGTGCTAAGGCTCTATTAATAAAACGTTTGACAACCGCCGCGTGTGGAATCAGATTTTTATCTTCTACTAATAAAGCGAATTCTAAAAGCGTAGTGTCTTTACCTTTAAAAGCATTTAAAATAGCTTTGGTTGCGCTACCCACAGACAAATCGAATGTCGTTTGATAGTTCGGCTGATAACCGTTTAAAAGCGCATCAAAGGTGGTTTCATAAAAATAATTTTCACTGGCACTGAATAACGCCGGCAAAGAAGTGGTATAGTTTTTAGACAGTTCAGCCAAAATGCTAGACATATTTTTTTCAAATGAAGTTAATTCAATTTTAAGTACCCCGTTTTGAAAAAGACTTTGTATTTTTTCTTCCTCTATTTTGAAATCAATGTTGTTTTGCCAAGTTTTCAGAAAACCATAAATGGCGCGAGTTGTGTATGTTTTCCCAGTATTATTTTTGCCACAGATAAGGGTTAATTTACCGAGTTCGATTTCAGTTTTTTTGTCTAAAGCACCCAGTTTTTCAAATTGGAATTTCATTATACACGCCTTTGGTTAGTGAGTTGATTCAACTACCCGGTTCATTTTCACATCAATATGCAATCTAGGTGATGCTGGTTTAAAAGGATAGAACGTTGATGGCCGACTGATTAATTAAACTGATTGACAGAGATTTAATTGATTAACTAATAACACTGCGTAAATCATGACAATCAGCATTTAACGAAGCTGACCTTCGGTTCACGCATTAGTTTTTGCGCGCAAAAACTTTATTTTTCAGTGTTCTATCATTTTTTATCTGGTTTATATTAATATACTTAGCACTGTCATAAGGTCGCTATTATTGATTCTAACAGCCAACAGCGGGCATAAGTTGTCTGAAAACGAAAGTCAGGTGGTGGTGACTAACCCAACACTCAAATTATAATGGTGGACAGTATAACAACAAAACCGGTTTTAATATAAAGCCTTTAATCACTGTCGCGTGTGGAATATAATCGTTATCCGCCACCAGTAAGGTGATTTCAAGAACGCTGCTATCCTTATTTTTAATAAGGGTTAAACTGTGATTGGGTGCCAATAGCCAATTGAATTTCGTTTTTATAATTGGGTTGATAATCAGAATTTAAAGCACGAAACGACGTTTTTGAACAAAAATCGTCATGGGTACTGAAAATTTTATAAAGTAATTGCGTGTATTGTTGAGACACTACATCCAACACACGAGGAATATCCTTTTCAAACGACTGTAAATTAAGTTTCAGTACCCCGTTTTTAAAAAGGCTTTTTATTTTGACGGGTTTTAATTGGAAATCAATATCATTTTTCACTTTGGGTCGATTTTGCCACGGAAAAACACTTCAAGACACGGAAATATTCCGTGCATTGAACCTTTATACGAGGCTTCCAGCAAAATCCAGAACACCTATGAATCATATAAGTAGGGGGCGCATTCCCCAAAAAAGGCTCATTATCAATTTCGGTTGAGTACTTTGGCTGAGTACACTTCAATCGGGCCTTCGCAAAATAAATTTGGAACGAAAATTAATTGGGGTACGAGGAAATGGGATACGAGGAAATGGAATTGGGGAAGGAAATGGAATTGGGGAATGAGGAAAGGAGCAAACTGCTTTGCAGAGCAAAGCCGAAGTCATTTCCAAATGGAATTGGGGAACAAGGAAACGAGGAAACGAGGAACATAATACAACGTACTTGTAGGGCAGACGAGCGCGAATTCCTTTTTGCGTGTCTGCCCTTTTGACTTAAACTTTACCTTCGCGTTTGAGTTCGTCGTACCAAAGTTCGTTATGGTGCTTGATAAAGTCAACGCTGATATTGCCCGATTTCATGGCTTCTAAGCATTCTGGCTCTTCAACAAGCGCAAAGTAAATATGGGCGATTACCCCAGTGACGACTAAGAAAACGGAAGTCACATGTGCGATTAAAGACCAGCGGAAAATTGCGCCATATAAGGGATTTTCCGAAAAGTTTAAAAATTGTGGTCCGAAAAACAAGTATAATCCCGTAAAAGCGAGGATGATGGAACAAAAGATAAGCATCGTTCCCAATAACCGTTGGGCCCCATTATATCGTCCCTGCGGTGGTATAGGCACGTTTTTCATTAGCCCAAATAACTGGAGCAAGTTGATGCTCATTGATTTCAGATCCCTTATGGCAGATGAAGGAGTCAGCACCAACACCTTTTTAAGAAAAGGCCAAACAATGTTGGTGAAGTTGAAGAGGATAAATAGCACAAAAACGCCTATCCAAATCATCGCCAAAATGGAATGGGTTAATACCAGGTTATCATTGCCACCAAAAAGTCCCTGCATAAATTCAGGCCAAAAAGCCGGTACCACTCGGACCATTTCACCTGAAATAATGCCAAAACCGGTAAGAATCAACAGTAAGCGAATACTGGCATTGAACCAATGTATATAAATACTTTTCTTTTCCCGCACTTTGAGCATTTGGGATGTATTGGTATCACTCATGGTTATTTATCCTCCTTCTTTTCGGATGTACCGACTTCATTACGACGACCTATCAACTTAATCACGCCGGCACCTAAAAAGGTTAGTAGCATCCCACCAACAGCAACGGCTCCGAGTGGATTGACCACATTTTCCATCACCTTGCCCGAAAGATGGCGATCATGCAGCTTGGGCATCACATCCTCCGGAAGAGGTTCTCCGGCCGTATAATAGTAATGATTAGGCCCAATATTCACTTCGTCAGTGGTCAATTTGACCCAGTCCTTTTCCTTCAGTAGCTGTGACACTTCTGAACTAGGATCATTCATATCACCGAAAATCAGAGCGCGGCCTACACAGGTTTGTACACAGGCCGGTGCCAGTCCCTGATCAACACGCGGTTGACAGAAAGTACATTTGCTGATGGTATTTGTTTCTGGATTAAGCCACCGTGCATCATAAGGACAGGCTGGCACACAGAGTTCACAGCCGGAACAAATCGAATCGTCTTGCAATACCATACCATCTTCGCGTTTATAAGCGGCACCGGAGGGACAAGCCTCAATACAGGGAGCCTCATCGCAGTGTTGACAACGGCCTGGAAACAGCATCACACGGGGTGAACCATCTTCTTTCACAAATTCAGCTTGTTTAACCCAGTCACGGGAATAGCCCATTGGGGTTTCCCATTCTGCACGACAAGCAACCACACAGGCTTTACAGTCGATACAACGTATCGTATCGGCAAGCATGACATATTTTTTGGTCATTTTTTATTCCTCCTTATACCTTTTCTACCTTGACAAGAGACAGACCCATGCTCATGGAACCGACATGGGGGTCTACTGCATAAGAAGCCAAATTGGAGTCTGCTACACCTTGGCCATTTGCTGTGGTCATGCGTTTATCCCAGTGGCCAAAACCATGGACCATGAAAATAGTGTCTTTGCGAATCCGGGCAGTCACTTTTGCCTTGATTTCTCCAGAGCGGCCTTTACGATCACTGACTTTAACCAAATCGCCTTCTTTAATCCCTCGTTTAGCGGCCTGTTCTGGATGAATCCACAACACGTTTTCCCGCATCAAATCAGCTGTCCAGACATTATCCTGAGTACGGGCGTGTGTATGGAAGCCGATGCGCCCAAAGGTCATGTGAAATTCGTCTTCATTGGGACGAACTTGTTCCACGTAATCTAAGGCTTTATCAAAACCCATCTGTTTGAGCATTCCAGGGATGAGTTCAGCTTTGGAACTGCCGCTTGGCGTTTTAATTTTCAACTTACCACCATGGTCAAGTGGAAAATTCTTGACCGGATCAGCTGGGATTTTGAGAATGCCCACTTTCTCGATTTCTGCCAGTGAGGAATCCACCTTTTTCAAGCGATCATCCAGTAATTCTTTAATGGAGTCATGAGGGAAATAAGCACCCAATTCCATGCGATCAGCGAGTTGCTTACAGATTGTCCACGCATCACGAGTGTCATGCAGTGGTTTCATAGCGGGCATTCGCACTGCAACATAGCCTTCCCGGGCCCCCCCGACTTGTAAATCATCATAGCGTTCAAGGTAGCTGGCTTCGGGCAAGAGAATATCGGCATACATATTCATCTCATTGGGAATCACGTCACTTGCAACATAAAAATCAACCGTTTCAAGGGCTTTACGAATGATATCGTAATTCGTGCTGTTCAGAAAACCATTACCACCAGCTGTCATCAAGGCCCGAATCGGATAAGGCTTTTGTTCAGCCATTGCGCGCCACATTTCATTAGTTAGACCATATTGCGCGTTAGCAATTGGCCAACGTCCTATAACCCCAGCACCGTCGGCACGATGGTATTTACCGTCTTCGTCCTTAATATGTGCGAGCGGGACATCGGGTTGCTCGTAATTGAAATCTCCTCCACTGTCAAGACGATGAGCCGTTGCGTGTTTAAATTCCGGTAAATCTGGTTCCGGCACTGAGTAACTTTGAGGGGTAAAAACTCCCCCTTTGTGGCCCCAAACCCCAAACAAGGTATTCAGAATGGTGATTGACATCCCTGTACCGAAATCATTAGAACTGCGGGTCAGCCGGCGCGGTGCATAAACGAATACTGATGGGGCTTTGGCGGCCATTTCCTTCGCAAGTCGGCGAATATCTTTGGCTGGCACTTCTGTGATGGGTTCTGCCCATTCGGGGGTGTATTTTTGTACCCGTTGTTTGAGTTCGTCAAAGCCAACGACGTATTCAGCGACGAATTTTTTATCATACAATTCTTCGTTGATCACCACATTGATCATGGCCAGCAAGAAAGCATGGTCGGTCAATGGACGAATCGCATAATATTCATCAGCCTTAGAAGCTGTGATGCTATAGCGCGGATCGAAATAGACGACTTTGGCACCATTGGCTACGCCGTTCACCCAGCCCAAGGTTTCACCATTGTGTAGGGATTCGGTCACATTACGTCCCATCATCAGAAAATATTTGCAATTTTCCAGATCGATGGTTTCGTTGCCGGTTAAGTTGCGCCCCATGATCATCATATTGGACAAGCCGCGGGGTCCACAACAGAGACCAAAAACGGGACTCGTTGTATTAGGAGTACCGAAAGCATGAGCAAGGCGATGATAAGGTTTTTCCCAACTACCGTGACCAATCAAAGCCAGTGCTTGAGGGCCATATTTCTTTTTGACTTTGAGAAGTTCCTTGGCAGTTGTGTCCAATGCCTCATCCCAACTGATAGCTTTCCATTTTCCTTCACCCCTTTCACCCACGCGCTTCATAGGATGTTTGAGACGATTAGGGGCATACGCGACCATTAATCCAGCGTTGCCCTTTCCACAGACTACACCCCAGTTGTTGGGATGTTCTGGGTTGCCATCAATTTTGACGGCTTTACCATCGCGGGAGCGGATTTTTAAACCGCAACGCCAGTAGCACATATCGCAGAAACCGAAGACTTCTGTGGTTTCTTTTAATTTTTCTGGATCATGAGGGGCATTGATTCTCGCTAGGGCTTGGCTAGGCAATCCTGCAATCGTCAGTGCTGTACCCCCAGCCGTTGCGCCTAAAAAGGCGCGGCGAGATGGGTCAAAGTGGTCATGGGTACTCATTTAAGACTCCTTCATTTCAGATGGAATGAGTTGTTTAAGAAAATCGGCTGCTAATTGATAATAGGGCATTGGGTTCGCTTTGTTGAGGGCCTCTATAAATAGGGGCATCCAGTGAGCGCAATGTTGTTCCAATAGTTGCCGTTGTGTTTGCCGTGCTTTTTCATCATCTTGACTGGCAAGATAGGCTATAAATTCTAGTTCTGAGACGATATGGTCTGGCAGCAAACCGCTGTTTTCAGCGACTTCTATCCCATGTTCCGCCATCTTATGTTTGATTTCTAAAGTAGAATTGCCCATCAAGCTCTGATCTGATTCCAGCCAATATGAAGCAAACGGCTGTACCGCTTTATTAGGAAAAGCTAATATAAATAATCGACTATATTCGGTTTCTAATTCCTCGTTATAGTTCAATTGCGGTTTTAACGCCATCAATATTGGGAACTCTAGCGCATTTTTGGGTATCGTCTGCAAGAGTTCATTGAGTAGACTACGCAAATTTTCTATGCAAGCGGGTGTGGGTTGGTTGAATAAGCCGCTTGCTAAAAGATAAAACTGAGGTTGTTTATTCACCTTTTTTAATGAGTTCGCTCAAAATCCTGATAGAGTTTGTACCAATTTAATACAAATCATTGATTTTTAAAATTATTTTTTTAGTAATATGTAATAAAATCAAGGCATTAGCCTATTAAATATCAGGTTTAATGAAATAAAAAATAAAGCGCATATTATCAGATTTATGAAAATAGTCAATTTTTTTTATACAATAATTATAAATAATCATAAATGATTAATATAAGTTCTTAAATATATTATAATTTTTAGATGATTAATAAACCTATGAGTTGTTCTATTTTATTTTTATAGATTACAAGATATAAAAAGTCACATATCTATAAAACTTCTGAGTCATTTCAATTGTTTAAGTATTCTAATATTCTAATATTAAAAAATTGTGACATAATAATATTATGGCTTGTGCGTGATTGAGGATAAAAAAGGGATATTTGGCCTTAATTGAATGGGGTGTTGGTAGTAGAGACGCACTGCGTGCGTCTCACGGCAGTGCGTCTCTACCAAATAATTAACGCTTGCTTAAGACTCTGAAGTCTTTTATATAACCCTCTAAGCGCTTCATGGCTTTTTGACGTTGTTTTGGGGTTATCCAGGGATCAATTTGTAGAATCAGGGCTTTGGTTGCCTTTCCCATGTTTTCAAATTTGGCTTGATATTCAGGTGGATAACTTCGTGTTATCAACCATGCCTTTAATAAGGCCTCTATTTCAGATGAAGACGGTTTTTGCCGTAAAAACAGAATCAATTCTTTGCGTCTCATCTGCCGATA
>JAYQWI020000554.1:0-3635 GCA_035871815.2 Candidatus Parabeggiatoa communis | reverse complement strand
ATTAGAGGAAAACTTATCGCAAAATTTCCCCAGTATTAAGCGTAATCATACCAATGGTGAATTGAATTTATTGCATTTGCATGATGTCGAAACGTTAATCAAAGAGGCTACCGATGCGGCCAGTTATGAATCACGCTTTTTAACAATACACAGCAAAGATTGGGATCAGGTGCTCACTTATATCAGAAGTTGGGCAGCTTCGGTGAGCGGTTTAGTGGTGATTGAAAAAGGAACGGGTAAATTATTGTTACCCCTGGCACCTGATACGAAAACTCAAGAATATTTTGAGCCAACGGGGCAGTATTGTTATGCCTTGGCGATTGCGGCCGCTTTACGGGTTGATAGTAAGGGGAAAGTCTTTGATGAACGGATTCAGCGTTTAAAATCGTGGCAAGACGGTGGTATCAGCACGGCTTTGCAGCAAGCGTTACCTGAGATTGACATGGCAAGCTTGGATAAAAATACGCGCCAAGCGTTATATGCTATGCAAGCGGCTATGGAAATCACGAGTGAAGCGCAATTAATTGAAATCATTGACTATTTTGAGATTGCCTTTCCGCCACGGCAAGAGAATTTGGGCAGTCGCGCCATTGTGAACAGTTTAAAACAGCAATGCGGTTTAGCAAGTGAGCCAGCCTTGTCGGCCGAACCCCTGTATGCTGCGGCCCCTAAAGGCGGCACTTGTTTATTATGTGGTTTGCCTGCGACTCAAGCGATTGAAACCAGTCGTATGACATTAGCGGGTATTAAAAGTACGGCTTTCAATAATCGCATTGGGCAGCATAAAAATATCTGGTCCCAATCTGGAAATAACTATTTATGCGAAGGCTGTATTAAGCAACAAGCGTTGTTATGCGAAACACTTAACGAAACGGGGCATCGGGCAACAGGGATGCCGTTATTAGTTGCCACGCCTTTTCGGGGATTGATTAAACCGCTTGAAACTGAAGATAAGGAAAAGCCGTTCAGTGTGATTAATTCTTTTACGGCGGTTAATTATAAGGATAAAGGTTGGCTAAAGGTGTTACCTTGGACGCTTGATATCAGTGCAGCGACACCGTTGTTATTGGAAACAGTGGACACTGATTTTGATAGCCTGGTGGATACGATGTATCGGATGGCCAATTATGCAGCCCATAGCGGTAATCCGGTGCATGTTTTTATTTCGGCACCGCGTGCCAGTAAAGCGGCCTTTTTATTTGAACCGACACCGCCACTCATACGTACCCTGTTAGCCGATTTGTCTCAGCCTAATGAACCTAACGCGATACGGCGCGATAAATTGCCTGGGCTAGTGAAGCGGCTTGAATTAATCAGGCAGATTTTGAACAGTAATAACGGGCATGATGTTTTATCTATTTTGCCCGCTTATCAATGGTGGGCTGTCGCTTGGTTGAATGATCGACTGATTGCCCAGGATAAATTTTATTTTTCTGACAATGTGCATTTTGCGAAAGAGGTTTACCCGATGAATGCTGATCAGCAAATTGAAAAGATTGCTCAGTTAGCGGCCCAAATACAACGCAATCCGGGGTATAAGGCGAGAAACAATGAGCGCATTTTTGCTTTAACCACGGCCCTTGAGCAATATGACACGGGGCTAAAATACGAACAAAGCGAACCCGTGATAGTCGCGGCGATGGCTGAAACGCTGGTAACAGCATTGGATAGGCGCGACATGTTTGCCAAAGGCGAAGGCGCTTTTAGTCAACGCTGTAAAACCTTTGCCCAAGCGGTATATGATTTTGTGAAGCATCATAAACAAGAGGGCCAATTTGATGCGCGTTTTCAACGATTCTTTTTAGCCGCTTATGCTTTCTTATTTATGGAAGTTTGCAGTCATAAATCAAAATCTACCCCAGAGGAGTCATCAGAATAATGGAAAGCCTATTTCAAGCCCTGACACAAGAAGTGAAAACAACTTACACGCTGGAAAAAGACGATTTTGATATTCCAGCCTTGCCACAAGCACAGTGTATTGTGATTCCCCTCATTCGAGAAACGATTGCGCCTTTGATTATCCGTAATAATGATGCGGACATGGTGACGGATATGTTTGCCGCCAATCAATTGCGTGTGCGTATGATTGCCTCCAAAAGCAAAGGCGTGGAAAAACGGCGCGGTAATCAGATTTTGCGGAGTTTAGGAGTAGGGGGCAAAGCGGCTGCAAATAAGGCCTATATTAAAGATAAACAGCCACCCAGCGAAGTCTTTGATTTAAATACGTTTGTTTTTGGCGATTCCGCCAATGGTGCGGGTAAAGCGATTTATCCCGTACACGCCGCGGTTTTATATAGCGATGCGCTGTCAGTGCAAGGGTTAGATCAACCTTTGATTGATGACGTATTTCGTCAAGGAGGGATTTCTGAAGAGTTTGTGAGTTTTGATGCCCAAAGTCACAAAACCAGTTCCAATATTTTTACCACACGCTCAGTCTTGCCCGGTACTTTATTTGTCCAGTCAATAGTCATGATTGGCAAACGCATGACACGGGAAGCCTTCAATCATTTGTTATTGTCGATTGGCATGGCTGGCGCTTATGGTGGGGCCACGGCAACGACGGGCACGAATTTGAAAACGCATTTATGTGGGGTTTATTGGGGCGCGTTTGAACGCTCGATCAATGCACCGCAAGAAATGTTAATGGCATTAGGTGAACAGCCTAAACCGACAGTAGCCGATATGGTTGATAAGCTAGAACAGTGTTTTGGTGAGGCCTACCACAACACGATTTCGGCCTCCGATCTGGATAAGCATGTTAATAAATTGGTGCAGGATTTTGAAATCAATGAGAGTGAATTGGTTGAAGCATACCATCAAGCCTCAGAACAGATGAAAGGCTTATTTGATGCCTGGTTCACACCGCCCACCAAGCAAGGGAAGAAAAAATAATGCGGTTGAAAAATGAGTCTGTCGGGATTCTGGCTAAAACCTTAACGCCTTTTTATTATCATGGTTTGTATGCACTAGACGGCAGTGCCACACATCCAAATGTGATCACAGACACGGCCTTAATGTTTGCCCTGCAAGCCGCTTTATTACCGAACCCAATACCGATTCTGCGTTCAACACCCGATTATCGAGCCGATTTGTCGAAAATGCCTTGGCGAGCCTCATTATTATGGGGAGACGAAAATGAAATGATAACACCCGTGCGTCATACAATAGATGTCGAACGAGAAGGGGGTAATCATGAGAATATGCAGAAAAATATGGGATCGGGGCATTTTAAGAAAACCTTTTTTGTGCATGAAGTCGCAGCCGGTGCGACTTATCAAGGCCTCGTTGTCGGATTGAATCCCTTTAAATTGTTGAAAACAGAAGAATTTGTGGTGCGTGTCGGGGTATCTCGTTTAGGCTTGTTAGCACTTCAACCCACAAAGGAAATCAAAACCGTGAAGCTCAACACTGCGACAGCAAAATTGTTTAAACGTGATTTACCAGAAGCACATCGGATTTTGGATACGATACGCATCAGTCAACAGTCTTTTTCCGTGAAAGAAGCGAGTGATGAATTACGGTTGTGGTATTAGCACTTATTAATTTAGTATAGCGGTTTAGTACAGCGGATAAACTTGCTTCACTTATTTTTAACGCAAGAGACGCAAGAGACGCAAGAGACGCATCGAGGCATC
>JAYQWI020000553.1:0-2160 GCA_035871815.2 Candidatus Parabeggiatoa communis | reverse complement strand
AAAAGACTTGATCTCAATAAATTTATCAACTGTCTTCAAAATGGATATGTTTATGTGGATTTTGACGCAAGAACAAGACATAATCATGGCACGAAATTCAGATTGAGAAGTGAAGTGCTGATTGATTTATATGCCGAGGTCAAGCAATATTAATAGATAACAATCCAAACCTGATAGGTTTTAAAAACCTGTCAGGTTTGTGTTTCCTAAAAATCATAATTCAAAATGTCACTGGCTCGCCGACAAATTTCTTGTCCATAATCCGTCCATAGCCCTTGCCCCCAGTAACGGTAGCAACTGGTTTGCGAAGTCATCAGATGAAATAGGGCGTTGCGGTATCTATGATCATTCGTGGGAATCTGTCCTTTCAGTGCTTTTTCGTGAAAAAGCGAGCTGACTTGTTCCATGGGGCCCAGTACGTTATCGTAGCCGTCTACCCAAGAAATGTCGTTGGTCCAACTGCCACCGTCCATGTGGAATTGGTGATCTTCCTTTTTCAGTTCTTCAATCACTTTTTTTAATTTTTCAGGTCCGTCACCTGCTTGGAAACGATCCCATAAAGCTTTTTGCTTCACGGGTTGAACTACCGGGAAATCTTCTTCTTTTATACCGGCTGCTTGAAGATGTTCCAGATATTCTGTGACATTCATCAAGGGGCTATCTGAGCCTGTGCTGTCATTGGACACTTCAAAGAATTTGTGCGGAAATTCGTTCATCATGACTCCCCCATTTTCGCCGTCAGCAATCTGGGTAATCAGTGGTGGGATAGATTTGCCTTTCAAATCCCAGCGTGATTGGCCTCTTGCTTCGTAATAGGGCTGCATTTGGGCAACGAGCTTGGTATCACTACCTTGTGTTTTGATGATGGCGATAATACTGATCGTTTCGCCGTAGGAATTGGTGCAAACGAGACGGTGAGGAATGTGCTGTCGATCAGGATTGTGACCGTTTTCAGGCATTTCTATACTATGTTCTTGTACTAATACCCATTGATAGCCACAATCCTTAAGGGTTTTGACAAATTCGTAAGCGATATCAGGATGATTGGGTAAGGCCATTTCGGAAGGTGAGAATCCACGGACACGACTCACTGCTTCGAGGCCAAAAATGGCGGCAAAATGGTGTTGCCAAGCGAGAACGTGTAAACGGTAATCTTGAACTGGCGTAGAAGGGGCGACTGCGTGTCCCCACGGACAACCTAACCATTCTACAGTACGTCGGTAGTGGGGATCGGTCGTTATCGTTTTCAGGTTCTCAAGAACATCGTGCAATCCCATTTGGCGTAGGCCATGCAGCAGTGTTCCAGAATATTCCAACATCACACGCGGCTGTTTGCCTTCATTGACCAGCTGCGGAATAAATTCGCCTATGCGCTTGTAGCACCAGTGAAAAGCAGGGGCATTGTGGTTGTCACCAATATACTGGTTATCCCACATGTATTTGAGATTACTGATAATTTCTGCGGTACGCAGTTCTCCCCCACCAGCGGGAATCAAGGGCTGGTGCATGTGTAGCGCAATGGCACAAGCACTGCGTATGTTCCCAAAATCGATACCACTTTCTGGCAAAAAAACGGGCTTTTGTAGGCTGTCTTGAATGGTTTTTTGGAGAATTTTTTCAGAACCTGATACGTTAGGTACACCATTGATGTATTCAGAAAAATCGCCTTCCCAATCTGGAATATGAGGCAAATCAATGTGGCTTTTAGGTTGAGGCTTGGGGGAGGGAGCCGCAACCGTTGGCGTTGAAAGAGGCACCTGAGACGGAACACTGGTGCTTTTCGATGAAGCTTGAGGCTTGGGGGAGGAAGCCGCGACCGTTGATGTTGAAAGAGGCACCTGAGACGGAACACTGCTGCTTTTCGATGACACCGTCGTTTGAGGCTTCTCACCAGGTTTGGTTTGAGATTGTGATGTCGAAAGGGTTGTTTTAGGCATATTACTTGTCTTTTTTGAAAATTGACTCATATAAGTTAGTCCTTATGTAGGGTGGGCTAAGAGTGTTACCCACCAATCGTCTGATTTACCTTGATTTTTTAATCTGTGACAATCATTATTATACCACTTAAATTTAAGTGCTTGATTTTAAGTCTTTTTAAAAAATCAGTCTTTCAAGTCAATCAATAAGTTGTGTTAAATCGGTATAGACTCTATTATAATT
>JAYQWI020000552.1:0-3194 GCA_035871815.2 Candidatus Parabeggiatoa communis | reverse complement strand
CCATGCGAAGGGCAGTTTAAGTTGCCCAAGTTGCCCAAAGGCCAGAAAACCTATACAAATTCTGAACGGATGACGTTATTTTTGAACAAAACTATAAAATTGAACATTCCCCCCCCGTTTTTGCGCATGAAATGTGAAACACTGTTCATGCCAGTTTTGAGTTTTACTGATGTTAAAATCTATAGAAAGGCCTAACACTGATAACTGATAACTGATAACTGATAACTGATAACTGTTATGACTGAACAACTTTCTATCACAAGTTTTCTGGTACTGGGATTACAAAAATTAAACCCTTATACCAACTTGATTGCCGACATTTTTATTATGCTTTGCCTCGTTGTGCTTTTTATAGCCCTCTACAAACGAGGTAGCCGCTTTGCTGAAATGGCACCCACTTGGCTAACCAGTTTAGGTATTTTAGGCACCTTTATGGGTATCGGAATTGGATTAAGCGTTTTTGAAGGACAAGATATTCAAAATAGCATTCCTCGTTTATTCAATGGCTTAGCAATGGCCTTTATCACGGGTGTCGTCGGCATCTTCTTGGCCCTGTTGCTCAAATTAATTAACCGTAACCGTCAAGCCATTAAACAAGAACACGCTATCACGCCTACAGAAATTTACCATGTTTTAAAGGAAATCAGCGAACACAGTGCCAATCAAAAAACTATCCTGTCAAACATGGTTGAACAAGCCAATATTTATCAACAAGAGTTACAAAAAGTCAATCAATTACAAAAGAAGGGTTTCACTCAAGAAGTACGATTGTTGGAAGAACTCAAACAAAGTCTCACTGGCACCCACGAAAATTCATTGGTGACTCAAATACAATACTTGCGCTCTAGTGCGGAAAAAACAGCACAAGATAGTAATCAATATTTAGTTCAAGTGATTGAAAGTCCAATGAAATATTTTACGCAAACGCTAGGTGAACAATTTGGTGAAAATTTTAAACAACTTAACAAAGTAGTTTCAGAACTAGTCACTTGGCAAGATCATTACCGTGATCAAATGGTCAAAATACATGAGCAATTCACTTTTTCTCTCTCTAACATAGAACAGTCTAATACCACGTTGCAAGAAATGACCGTGCATATTCAAAGCATTCCACATTCAATGCAAGAACTGACACAAGTGATGCTAGGACTGCATCAGCAACTGGACAACTTGAATCCTCATTTAGCAGGTTTCCAAGAGTTAGGTACACAAGCGGGTGAAGTGATTCCATTGATTGAAACTAATCTGGAAGAGTTGAATCAAAACATGCGGCAACAAATACAGCGTCATTTAGAATTACTTGACACCTCTTTAGAGACGCAATTGGATATGGCAGAGGCCTCATTAGAAATTCAATTAGATGGATTTAAAGACTTAGAAAATCGCTTGACAGAGTTAGAAAGTAAACTCCCCAATACCAGTGTAGCGCAATTACCGACGACTGAACCCTCGCCTAGTAAGGAGAAAGCCACAACACCAGAACCAGAGCCAGAAGAACCCTTGGAAACGACTGAAGAAGCATTACCCGTTACTTCAGATGACGATTTAAGTGAAAGGGAACCGGGCAACTCTGATAATTTTCAAAAGAAAGCCTTTGCCTTTATGGAATTAGGCCGTTATAAACGGGCCATTGCCTATTTTGATCAAGTGATTGATGCCAATCCAGAGGAATTTTCCTTGTTTTATAACAAAGCTTGTTGTTATGGATTACTGGGAGAGGTTGAAGAAGCCATCCTAGCATTGCAAGAAGCCATTTATTTAAATTCTGAATGCCTTGATATGGCGAAAACGGACACCGATTTTGACGCAATACGTTATGATGCCAATTTTAGGGCCTTACTCAGAGGACATTGATTGAGTGTTGCAATGTAGGGGCGAACCTTTGTTATCGCCCTCCTAATCTGTTCGCCCTCTTAATCTGGAGACGATTTATGGAAATAGAACAACTATTTGGTCAACCCACAAATGAACAAAACTTAGTTTCACTCTTTGATGTCATATTGGGCCTCTCAATACTGACTTTAATGGTCCTTTTTTTCTTCATCTCTATTGCCTCTCTATTCAATAACGCTCAAACCAATAACCCTGATCTGCAAAAAAACAGTGTAACCCCTGTGGCCACAGGACTTATTAAAACCAATAACGCTGGTATTAGTCAAGAAATCAGCCTAACCCCAGTAGCTATAACACCCCTTATTCAAGCCAATAACCCTAATATTCAAGAAACCAGCGTAATACCTGTAGCGACACAACTGTTGAATACCCAAACCGCTCAACTCACAACATCAAATGAACAATACATCAAAAACAGTTCACAAATTCAACAGAAGATTTTGAGAACCCTTAGCATCCAAAACGCGATCTATCAAGCACTGTTTAAAGAATTTCAACACGACTTACCCTATTGGTTAGCTGAGATTGATCATGCGACGTTAACAATGCGCTTCCAAAATCCTGATTTGTTCTTTGATATAGGGAGTTCATCACTCAATCGACATTATCAAAGCATACTCGCTGATTTTTTTCCAAGGTATCTCAAAATATTACAGAAACATAAAGCAGCCATAGAAAGCATCAGTATTGAAGGTCATACTTCCTCAGAATGGCGAGGCAGCCGTTCTAAAGATATCGCCTATTTTAACAATATGGCCCTTTCTCAGGCCCGCACACGCGCCGTATTAGAATACTGCTTACTGCAACCCTCAGTCAGCCAGTATAAAGAATGGTTACGTAGCCTATTAACAGCGAATGGTTTATCATCCGGCCGGATAATTCAAGAAAATGGTATTGAAAAGATTGAATATTCACGACGAGTAGAATTTAGAATACACACTTGGTAATATTAATTACGACAAGGATTGCTTATAATTAATAACGACAAGGATTGTTTATAAGAAAGGATAAGTCGGACGAATTTCTAAAAAAAAATCATCAAGATAAATATTAATAACGACAAGGATTACTTATAAGAAAGGATAAGGCAATGAGTGTGCCTGAAAGGATAAGTATCAAGCATTAAATGAGATCATCAGTCTCAACCTCATTCATTTATATTAGGTAACTCCAAAAAATTAAAATACCCACACTTTTAATCAATCTTCTTTCATTCTCTGCGGCTCTGCGGCTCTGCGTGAGCAGACAGTTTGTTAAAAATGATTTGTATGCATAGAGTAGTGTGGTTGTTTTGGGTATTT
>JAYQWI020000551.1:0-3057 GCA_035871815.2 Candidatus Parabeggiatoa communis | reverse complement strand
TCAAATCATCGATTCCATTTATCATCACCCTTTTTATTGGGCACCGTTGATATTAATAGGGAATTGGATGTAATGCATTAGTACAGACAGTGCGAATTGGGTAATTGTTCATTACAGAATTGGGATGATTAAAAGCCACGGAATGAAACTTCAATGCCCGGAATATTGAAGTGTTTTTCCGTGTTTTTCCGTGGCAAAATAGCGAAAATCAGGATAATCAGCGTCATCAACGTTCTATTTCTGATTTCACAAATCACTAAACGCTTCATAAAGCCCTTCGCGCCTATCACTGATAAAACTCCCCTTTTCTGCGCTTGGATTTTCACAATATTCTAATTGTAATGGTTCTAATAAAGACTTAATGCCACGACTCTCAAGGGATAAATTATCAGCTTGAATAAATACCTTACCCGGCCGCCCGCCTCCCGTAAACACACTACCATCGACTTCACCGCCCAATTGTTTAGCGAGTTCAAGCATACGCGCGATTTCGTCAGTCACCACATTTTTGACACCACTCGCACTATCAATCTGTGCAATATCAGCAATCGTGATTTTATCGGCAGGGAGTACAAGCATAACCGTGCCACCCTGCCCTTCACCTTCCGTGCCGCTTGTCACCACCGCTGCATCCGAAATCGACAAACTATCATGAACACGTAACCTTATATTGCCCCCTTTGCCTTGACTAAACGTGGTACTCGCAATCGCGCTTTCACCTGAGAGGAACAAGTGATCAACCTCAATATTGATCGGCCCACTTTGCCCACGATTGAAGGCACTACTGATTATCCAAGCCCTGTCTGTCATTTTCAACGTCTTCGCTTCAATGCTCACCGCGCCTCCATCGCCATTCGCATCCGCAAAAGCAATCGTATCAAGCGTCGCATCATCCGCCATTTGAACCTGATCAGCTATAATAATAATCTGTCCAGCCGCCTGATCCGTACCACGACTGGTTGCCTTGATCTGCGTTTCTCCGCGCATATCAAGAGCATCAGCCGTGATATGAATACGGCCACTTGAACCGCCTTCATGACTGGTGCTACTACTGATTTTAGCCTCATCCGTTATCGTCACCTGATGAGCTTGAATCGTGATGACACCCGCAGCCCCCCCTCTTTGCGTATCACTACTCATCATCGCATTACCCCGCATCATCAAATTTTGCGTCTCAATCCTCATCTCACCCGCATCTGTGATGCTAAAGCTATCAGTAGCCATCACCGCATCTTGTTCTAATACTACCGCCTCACGGCTAGACATCACAATCTGGCTTGCCGCACCGCGACGCTTTTTCACTTTCGCATTGATCACGCTATCCGCCATCCAGAATTGCCCACCGCGAATATAAATACGGTGTGCGCCATCAAATCCATAAACCGCATTACCCAGCGTAAACTCCGAAAGCGTGATGTGCCCCAATAGTGCAAAGTTATCAAGCGAACTCATTTCAGGATTCACACTGAGTTCACCCGCACTGGCAACACTGCTCAGATGAACTGTGCCCATGGGCGCATGTAAACCGCCTTCAGTCAGCGTGATATCGCCAGCCATAATAGACAAGGTTTCAGTATCGGGCACCGAGAGTGCGCTACCTTGCACAGAAATCGGAGCCTGATTTGAATTAAGAAAACCAAAAGCAGTCGGTGGCGCGACAGTTAAAAGACTGTTTTCAGGTAGACTCGCATGAAATTGTGCCCCATCACTGAAACGCAAATAATCGGCTGTGCTAACATAAAAAGAACCCAAGACATCCAACTGAGCCTGTTCACCAAACATCACACCAGCAGGATTAATCAAATATAAATCCGCATGAGGCAACGTTGATCGTAGCAGGCCGTTAATATTGGAAACCTCCCCGCCCGTCACACGACTGATGACATTATTAACCGTATCCGGGCCCGAAAAAGTCGCACGCTCACCGACAGCGATATCGAATTGACGAAAACTGTGAAACAAATTCCCCCCATATTGCTGTCCAAGCTCAGCCCCTATTTTAAAATCCGGCCCTGGCAAAGGCCCGCTATGCCCTAAGCTGCCATCTAATATTATCTCGGCACCTCCAAACTTTGGAATGCTGAATAATCCAATAAAAACAATGAGTAAGAAGGGTATTGACATAGTGAAATGCTCCTATTTGGAGTGCAAACTTTAGTTTGAATAGGCGTTTTAGTTTGGCAAAATAAATTCTGCACTCCAATCAAACCTTCGCAAAATAAATTTTGCACTCCAAACATAGACAAAAATCCGAAATCCCATTTGGAGATAGTGCTGCATATATATAGGTGATCTTTAGACTACTCTATCCGAAAACGGGTGTCATTTAACTTGCCTTTCTCAATATGGTTAAGCGGATCAGCAATACCTTCCGGCATCCGCAATAAATAGAGTTGATATTCACCGTGTGGCATCTCTTCACCAATTGGTTTATCAATCAAAACCTTGCCGTTGCCACGCCAATTGGGTATAAAATCAGGATTAAAGACTTCCAATCGGTTGAAATCAGTGAGAAAGAAAGCACGCGCATCGGGATAGACTATCGCGAAGTAATAACGAATACAACTTTGCGGTGGCAAACCAACCGTTTGAAATGTGATATGTAAAGTTTCACCATAATGGTAAATTGTTTGAGAAGGGGAAGGGGCCGGTGGCGGGGTATTGTTAGGTAATAGGGGGATATTTCTGGATAAGGTAAATTTTTCAGGCAAATGAACCTGGCAAGTCAAAGTTTGATAGCCGTCGGCTTTGACAGTCAATTCAGACAAACCGGCACAAGTGTCTAAACTGTAGCGCCCATCCTCAAAACTGGGCACAGCATAGTTTTTGAAACAATGACGAAAAACTATGGCATCGTCGAGAGGCCTTCCAGTAAGCGCGTCAGTGACATAACCTTCTATCACGCCTGAAAATGGCGGCGCATCCACTCTAGCAATGTGCAATTCATTTTGGTTATTTTGCCGACACGGTTTAGATTCCGGTAAACTCTCACTGACTTCCACAGCGTAAAAACCGTTTGCAGGGGCTTGCCAAGAAATCCATTCTGCTTCACCTTCA
>JAYQWI020000550.1:0-15513 GCA_035871815.2 Candidatus Parabeggiatoa communis | reverse complement strand
GAACAAAATTAAATCAATAAAAAAGGGACATGAGTCCCTTTATTAATTAATATCTCAACTCAACTTGAGGAGACAGGCTTTGTATGAAAGAAGCGTTAGTCATTAACCGCTTTCATGCTTAAACGGATCCGCCCTTGTTTATCGACTTCAAGCACTTTAACTCGAACGGTTTCGCCTTCTTTCAATTTATCACTGACTTTTTCCACGCGCTCCTCGCAAATCTGCGAGATGTGTACTAAACCATCTTTACCCGGCAAAATCGTCACAAAGGCACCAAAATCCATTAATTTAACCACTTTACCTTCATAAACTTTACCGACTTCAATATCAGAAGTAATCTCTTCAATCCGACGACGCGCTTTTTCTCCTGCTATCAAATCAACAGAAGCTATTTTGATCACGCCTTCATCATTGATGTCCACCATGGCACCGGTTTCTTCAGTAATGGCGCGAATAGTCGCTCCCCCTTTACCAATGACTTCGCGGATTTTTTCAGGTTTAATTTGAAAAGTGATAATACGTGGCGCATGTTCTGACATCTCGCTACGGGGTTTAGCCAACGCTTTATCCATCACACTTAAAATATGTAACCTGCCATCTTTAGCCTGCGCGAGAGCCGTTTCCATGATTTCACGGGTAATGCCATCAATTTTGATATCCATTTGCAAAGCCGTAACACCTTCCAAAGTGCCCGCGACTTTAAAATCCATATCACCAAGATGATCTTCATCGCCCATGATATCGGTCAGAACAACGAACTGCTCATCTTCCTTAATCAGTCCCATCGCAATCCCTGCAACTGGCGCTTTAATCGGCACAGCGGCATCCATCAAGGCAAGACTGGCACCACAAACAGTGGCCATTGAGCTAGAACCATTCGACTCAGTAATTTCTGAGACTAAACGTACAGAGTAAGGAAAAACATCAGATGTTGGCATGACAGCCTGTACACCGCGCCGTGCTAAGCGTCCATGTCCCAGTTCTCGACGTTTCGGGGTTCCTATCCGTCCCATTTCACCCACACAGTAAGGTGGAAAATTGTAATGCAGTAGAAAACCTTCTTTGTATTCACCTTCCAGTGCATCAATGATTTGAGCATCGCGCTCCGTACCCAGTGTTGTCACCACCAAAGCTTGTGTTTCACCGCGTGTAAATAAAGCAGAACCATGCGTGCGCGGTAATACGCCAGTACGAATCGTAATAGGCCGCACCGTGCGCGTATCGCGCCCATCAATACGTGGTTTGCCAGCGATGATATCAGAACGCACGATATTTTTTTCTAGCTTTTCTATCACCTGAAGCACTTGATTTTCAGACCAGTCTTCCGTTTCACTAGACATTTCCACGGCGATTTCTTGACGAATCTGTTCTACACTGTCACGGCGAAGCAGTTTATCCTGGATTTTATAAGCTTCCTCTAAACGTTGTTCAGCCTGTTCTGCGACTTTAGCAGTCAGTGCCTCATCTATCGCTTTAGGTTGCCAATCCCAAGAAGGTTTAGCAACCGCATCGGCCAATTCGGCGACAGCATCAATAACAACTTGCATTTGTTGATGTCCAAACAACACTGCTTCCAGCATAGTGCTTTCGTTCAGTTCTTTAGCTTCCGATTCAACCATCAGCACGGCCGTTTTGGTACCGGCAACAACCAAATCTAAGGCAGAATTTTCCAATTGAGTTAAGGAAGGGTTGAGTATATATTCCCCGTCGATATAACCCACTCGTGCCGCGCCCAAGGGCCCATTAAAGGGTAGATCCGAAACCGCAAGCGTGGCAGAAGCCCCTATCAAGGCGGGAATATCTGGATCAATCTCTGGATCCAAAGACATAACAGTCGCAACGACTTGCACTTCATGGTTAAAACCAAAAGGAAAAAGTGGACGCAATGGACGATCAATAAGCCGTGATGTTAGCGTTTCTTTTTCCGTTGGGCGGCCTTCGCGTTTAAAATAGCTTCTTGGAATTCTGCCAGCCGCATAAGTACGTTCCTGATAATCTACTGTCAACGGAAAAAAATCTTTGTCCGGATTACCTTGCTTACTCCCTACAACGGTAACTAAAACCACCGTATCTCCCATGCTAACTATCACAGCACCGTCTGCTTGACGAGCAATTTCACCTGTTTCAAGGGTGATAGTATGCTGACCATATTGAAATGTCTTTTTATGAGGGGTCATGTTCAATTATCAAATTATCAGTTATACAGTGTTCTGTTTAGTGGCGAAGCCCTAATTTGGCAATCAAATTGTGATACCGACCCACATCTTCTCTTTTCAAATAAGCAAGCAATTTTCGCCGTTGGTTAACCATTGTGATCAAGCCGCGACGAGAATGAATGTCTTTTTTGTGAACCTTGAAATGTCCAGTAAGGCTAGCGATATTGGCCGTCAACAAGGCGACTTGGATTTCAGACGAACCGGTATCGTTTTCAGAACGTTGGTGTTCTTTAATGATTTGGGCTTTATTTTCAGTCATTAACATGTGATACTCCTGACATCACGAAAAAGTTGATTAATTTGACCGTTATAACGGGTCTGTAGTGAATAATTAAGTTGTTGTTGTAGTAATGGATAATAGAAATTGTTCATCCTGTGATGATGCAATTCGTTGAAAAAAATCGGTTGCTGTCGATTTTCAGAAAATAATTGTCTTTGGCAGCAAGCCAATAATTAGTCAAACACCAACTCCGAATTTTAAGAACTTTAAGTGCAAAGCTAAAGCCTTGCACTAACACAATTCGGCGAGTTCAAGCCACTACGATAAACCGGAAACGTCGTTCCTACGCAAAGCGACGATAAGTTTCCATACCCTATTCAACAGGGGCAAGCCTACGGATTTTATCTTTTTAGGGTTGTCTCGTGGTGCTCTGGACATTTTCGCTATCCTGCACTAGGGTTTGCGTAGCATGGTGGTGGCAAGCACCATGCTAATATTTTCAATCACATACCAACTTGTGGGTAAAGCACTTCTGGGTAAAGATTAGTTTTAAAAAGAGGGCATGAGGATATTTAAAAACTAGAGATTAACTAGCCTTCTAGGGGCTATACGACCATCATCTAACACTTCACCAATTCCTATAAACTGGGCATTGTCAGTCAATAATTTAACCCATCCATTCGTAGGTGCGAATGGTATCTGCACAGCATGTCCTTGTCGCACATAATAAGCCAGTTCGGTCGTCAATATGACTTCAGGCCAGTGTGAGAGTACCGTATGCATTGGTATCAGTAAATTATCTAAGGCTTCCAACCCAAGCGAAGCATAGTGTTCTAGCATTTCAAAATCAAGCATCTCATGATACTTTCCCACACCCACACGATGTAATGCACTCACATAAGCACCACACCCCAACACCTCGCCAATGTCTTCAGCTAAAGTACGAATATAAGTCCCCTTAGAACAATGTACTTCTATTTTGAGACGATTGTCCTCAAAGCTTTCCACTGTGAGAGCATGAATGACAACAGTGCGAGCTTGACGCTCTACGACTTTACCCTGACGTGCTAATTTATAAAGCGCCTGTCCTTTGTATTTAATAGCTGAATGCATGGGAGGAATTTGTTGAATAGGGCCAATAAAAGATTGAATAACCGCATCAATCTTATTTTGGTCAATACCAACCACAGGGCGAGTTTGCTTAACCGTACCTTCCTTATCCCCCGTGGTGGTTGTCATGCCAAGGGTACATTCTGCTTGATAATACTTATCGGCATCAAGTAAAAAACCGGATAGTTTAGTTGCCTCGCCTAAACATACTGGTAATAAACCAGTCGCTATCCTGTCTAAACTGCCCGTATGCCCTGCCTTGCGAGCCTGAAACAAACGTTTAACACGCTGCAAAGCCGCATTAGAACTGATACCAATGGGCTTGTTAAATAATAAAATACCATGCACATTTCGGCCGGATCGTCGTCTAGCCATATCAGTTATCAGTTATCAGTTATCAGTTATTAGTTATCAGTTATCAAAACAGTGATAACTATTTAATTAGCCGACTGAGGGACTTGCAAAACTTCGATCTGCAACCACAAATCAACGACTTACAGGGTATCAACTTCTCTTATTGTTTTATCGTTTCTGCTTAATCGTTTTGCAAGAGGCTCCACTCCCAAATAATATTCGATGTTCAAGTTTTTATTAAAAAATTGAACAGCGAACAGAAGGTTCGTAAAGCTAAACCCGTTTGGCGGTTTCAAATTATCCCGAAAATCGGTTTCGCTGCAAAGGGTCAAAAAACGTTTGCAGCGAATGGATGAAGAATAATGGGTAGTGATGCAATGTGGGTGATATTGATAAAACACTGATGAGGCTCCTGATGGCCTGATTGACACTGATTTTAAATCAGTCGGCCATCAGCGTTCTATCCCACTTTTCAACCCAAATCACCTACATTGCACCACGAACTAATCATGAACAATAAAAAAATAATCGTTTTACACAAACCGTTATTGCGAAAGCAGCGATTTTTCACCGCCTCAAAGACTGAAAAACGATTTTGCTGCCTGCTTTTGATAGCAAACCTATTCACGGCTCAATCAATCATCTGTCACAACCGTGCAGGTTAAACCGGTTTTGCACACACAAACCGGTATTAAAGTATAAATTATAAATGATTGATAAATAAAATAATTTTATGTCTTCATTTTGAAGGCCCATTTACTGTATTTATGATCATTTTTTATTTTTCCTTAGCCTGCACTGAGTCGATTAACGCCGTCAAACGGCTAGCGTATTCAATTGATGTATCATGTATAAACTGTAAGCGTGGTGTTGTGCGTGTGGTTAAGCGTTGGGATAAATGATGCCGTAATAGCTTAGCCGCATTATTGAGATACGCCACTGATTGTTCAACATCCAAACGCCCACCAAAGAGTGTCACGTAAACACGCGCATATTTCAAATCAGACGAAACCTTGACTTCTGAAACGGTGAGCATTCCCAAATCCGGGGTGCTGATTTCTTTGCGGATAATATCAGCTAATTCGCGCTGTATTTGCACAGCAATACGTTGAGTACGACTAAATTCTTTCATAATTAAAAAACTCAAGAAAAAAGGTTAGAGGATTATGATCAATAAACCTTTTAGCTTTCATCTTTTTTCCTTAAAGTGTTCGTGCCACCATCGTCTTTTCATAAACTTCAATTTGATCGCCCGTTTTAACATCATTGTAGTTTTTCACCCCAATACCGCATTCTGTACCCGCTTTAACTTCCAAAACATCTTCTTTGAAGCGGCGTAGCGATTCTAATTCTCCTTCAAAAATAACAACATTGTCGCGCAATACACGGATAGAATTGTTGCGTTTAACAATACCATCAACCACTAAACAACCCGCAATCGCACCCAATTTTGGAGAACGGAAAACTTCACGTACTTCTGCCAAACCAATGATTGATTCAACAACCTCCGGTGCCAACATACCACTGAGGGCTTGTTTAACCTCGTCTATTGCCTCGTAAATAACACTATAATAGTGTAAATCAACATTTTCTTCGTTAATCAGGCGTTTAGCACTCACATCCGCTCGCACATTAAAGCCTATCAAAATCGCACGAGAAGCAACAACCAAATTAACATCAGATTCATTAATACCCCCTACCCCGCTGGCAACAATCTTAACCTTAACTTCTTCATTAGAAAGCTTAACCAAAGCATCATGTAACGCTTCGAGAGAACCATTCACATCAGCCTTCAGCACAATATTGAGCGTATTAACCTCACCAGCTTGCATCTGCGAAAACATATTTTCCAATTTAGCCGCTTGGCTTTTGGCTAATTTGACTTCACGATATTTGCCTTGCCGGAATAAGGCAATTTCCCGTGCCTTACGTTCATCAGGTATCACAATGGCTTCATCGCCCGCGCTAGGCACAGCTGATAAGCCTAACACTTCAACCGGAATAGAGGGGCCCGCCTTTTCTATTAGCTTACCATTTTCATCCAATATTGCCCGCACACGACCAAATTCTTTACCGGCCAAAAGGACATCACCCTTATGCAAGGTGCCACTTTGGATAAGTAAGCTGGCTACAACACCGCGTCCTTTATCTAAGCGTGATTCAATGATGACACCCGTTGCTCTGCCCGATGCCACCGTCGTCAATTCTAACACTTCTGCTTGTAATAACAGCGTTTCTAATAATTCATCAATACCTTCCCCACTTTTCGCTGATACCGAAACAAACATCGTATCGCCGCCCCATTCTTCAGAAACCACTTCTTGGAGAACTAATTCCTGTTTAACCCGCTGTGGGTCAGCGTCAGGTTTATCAATTTTATTGATTGCAACAACAAGGGGAACTTCTGCTGCCTTGGCATGTTGAATAGCTTCAATGGTTTGTGGCATCACACCATCATCAGCTGCCACAACAAGCACCACGATATCCGTCACTTTTGCGCCTCGCGCCCGCATCGCCGTAAATGCCGCATGTCCAGGTGTATCTAAAAAGCATACTGTACCACGAGAAATCTCGACATGGTAGGCACCGATATGCTGAGTAATTCCCCCAGCTTCGCCAGCCGCAACCCGAGTTCGACGAATATAATCAAGCAAAGAGGTTTTACCATGATCAACATGACCCATAATGGTAACAACAGGTGCCCTAGAAACTTTTTCACCTACCAGTTGTAGCCCTGCAGCGAGGCTCAATTCATCCTCTATCGCATTTTCTTTCAAGAGTTTAGAAATATGCCCCATTTCATCCACAACAATAGCGGCAGTTTCCTGATCAATCACCTGATTGATAGTCACCATAGTGTCCATTTTCATCATGGTCTTAATGACTTCTGCGGCTTTGACAGACATTTTTTGGGCCAGTTCAGCAATCGTGATCGTTTCTGGCAAAGCCACTTCACGCACTAGAGGTGTCGTTGGTTTTTTAAAGCCATGCAGCTGTGCTTTCGGTGCAGTCCGCTGTTTATTTTTTCGCCTGCCTTTTTTATCTGTGCCCTCAGTTTCTAGCCGATCAAGCTTGCTAGACTTCAAATCGTAAGATTGACTCGGAGAATAAGATGATTTTCTGTCTTTGCCTGATGATTTTGCCGTATTTTCCTTTTTTACGGGGCGTGGTTTAGTCGCTGTTCTTTTACGTGTTTTATCTGTCGTACTCGCGGAATTTCCCTGATTCTGCCCTGTCTTCCTCGCACCTTCATTAACCGGTGTGCCTGAAGTAGGCGATTGACGTTTCTTATCCGCTTGAGGAGGCGATTGACGCTTAACATCCGGGCTAGCAGCAGACTTGCGTTTGTTGTAAGTCTCTGTTTGTCGAGGGCTATCCGATTTAGCCCCATTCGCTCCTGTAGGTTGGCGCCGACTCGTTTCTGGTTTTTTTACCGCCGACGATGTCGTTTCATGAGGCTTTTTATCCTTGATTTGTACCGTAGTTGCAGTGTCCGACTTGACCGCGCTTGTTTCCTTGGATGGCCGCCTTTTGATTTTGATTGTTGTCAGGTCAGATTTCTTAACCCCAGTCGTTCTATTTGCTTGGCGCTTGTTGGAATCAACAGGAGGAATCGTGCCTGTAGTTGATCGAGTCTCCTGGTGCTTATTTACAGGTGTACGACTCTTATCTGACACAGCCGGTTGAATGGAATAATTTTTTTGTCGAACAACCGATTGAGCCAGTGAAGCGTGTTTTTCATTTTCTTGAGGGCTGCCAGTAACGAAGCTCGTTTTTTCATCCGCCTCCCCCACGGCAATATCTCTTTGATCTGCCTCAAGGTGTTCTATATCCTTGTTTACGCCCTGGTTTTCAGCCGCACCACGCTTAATGTAGGTGCGTTTTTTTATAACTTCAACCGGCACCGTCTTAGCACGTCCCTGAGCATTGGGCACGCTAATTTCACTTTTCGTTTTACGTTTGAGCGTAATTTTTTTGGGTGCTGGTGTTGTCGTTTTGTCAGTATCTTTGCCATGAATATGGCGCAGATGTGTCAACAACTGTAATTTTTCCTTATCATTAATATTGTCATCAGCACTTTTAGCTGATAGCCCTGCATCACCTAATTGCGACAATAAACGTTCAATAGGAATCCCCACGACATCAGCAAATTGTATTACGGTCACTTCAGCCATATTCAGTTATCAGTTATCCTCAGTTATCAGTTATCAGTTATCAGTTATCAGTATCAGTTATCAGTTATCAATTCTAGGTCTAGGCTAAAATTTTTGGTGTGCCGTAAATTTTAGCCTTGAAATCAGTTCTACGCAAAATTTGAGGCTTCGCTACAAACTTTTTGCGTAAAAATCAGTTGTCAGTGGTGAATTGTTTTCCTGATAGCTGTTCACGAATAACCATTTAATATATAACTGATAACTGTTTACTGTATACTGATAACTGTTTACGGTTGCTTATCAACAAACCAAGACGCTCGTGCCGTCATAATTAGTTTACCTGCCTGCACTTCGTCTATACCTTCAAGAGTCATCAAATCATCTACCGATTGCTCGGCGAGATCATCGCGACTCAAAATGCCTCGGGTCACTAAGACTTGCGCCCACTGCTCAGTCATGCCATCCAAGGTACGCAAATCTTCAGCAGGTGCCGCTTCGTCTAATTCTTCTTCACTAGCAATCGCTAGTGTCAGCAGTGCATCCTTGGCACGAGAACGTAATTCTTTAACCAGCTCTTCACCAAATTCCTCAATTTGAAGCATTTCATTGAGTGGCACATAAGCGATTTCTTCGAGACTTGAAAAACCTTCTTGTACTAAAATGCTGGCCAATTCTTCATCAACCTCTAATTCATCCATAAACGTTTTTAGTACGGCAATTGCTTCTTTCTCATGTTTTTCAGCGGCTTGCGCTTCTGTCATCACATTCAAAATCCAACCGGTCAAGTGACTTGCAAGGCGCACATTTTGTCCATTTCGTCCTATAGCTTGAGACAGTTGATCTTCGCGTACCGCAACATCCATGCTATGCGTCTCTTCATCAACAATAATAGACACCACTTCCGCCGGTGCCATAGCATTCATCACAAACTGGGCAGCGTTCTCATCCCACAAAATAATATCGACCCGTTCACCGGCCAATTCATTTGAGATAGCTTGTACCCGTGAGCCACGCATCCCCACACAAGCACCGACCGGATCAATACGGGGGTCTTTCGGTTTGACCGCAATTTTAGCACGTAACCCCGGATCACGGGCTGAACAGACGATTTCTAAAAAACCTTCTCCTATTTCAGGCACTTCCATCATAAATAACTGAATCAGTAATTCAGGTGCGGTACGTGAGAGGAATAATTGTGGCCCTCGTGGCTCGGAACGTACAGTATGTAAATAGCCACGCAAACGATCACCTGGCCGAACCGCCTCGCGAGAAATCATTTCATCACGCGCAATCAACGCCTCCGCATTCCCCCCCAAATCAAGGATAACATTACCGCGTTCGACACGCTTGACAACCCCACTGACTAACTCACCTTGTCTATCCTTGTAAGCTTCGACAATTTGGGCACGTTCAGCCTCACGGATCTTTTGCACTATGACTTGTTTAGCCGTTTGTGCGCCAATGCGGTCAAAGTTCACCGATTCTATCGGTTCTTCAATAAATTCTCCGATGGTTATGTCGGCATTTTTAGTTTGCGCTTCTTTAAGGCTAACTTGGAGTTCAGGTGATTCCACACAATCGTCTTCTACCACAGAAAAGCGACGAAAAGCCTTATAATTACCGGTGTGTCGATCAATGTGTACACGCACATCAATCTCGTTCGTGTAATGTTTTTTGGTGGCACTCGCAATAGCACATTCCAAGGCATTAAAAATCACATCCTTGCTCACGCCTTTTTCGTTAGAGACCACATCAACGACCAAGAGAATTCCTTTATGAATTTCTTTATTCATGAAAACCACCTTTATCGAATCAATTATTGTATTTCATCAAACGAGTGGTCAAAAGGAAGGCACAAGATGTGCCTTGTCTATCTGATCGTAAGGCAGATCATATTCCGTTCCATCTGCCTCGACTATCACATTACGATCTTGTACTCGTTGCAACATACCGGTGAAATGACGTCGCCCCGAAATCGGTCGAGCTAGGCACACCTTTACTTGATGGCCTACAAACTGTATAAAGTGTTCTAAGGTAAACAAGGGCCGATCCAAACCAGGAGAAGACACTTCTAAGGTATACTCTTTGGCTATTGGATCATGCACATCTAAGACCCCGCTTACCTGATAACTGACTCGTTCACAATCTTCAATCTTAATCCCATCAGGACTATCAATATAGACACGCAAGAGCGTCTGATGTCCCCCTTGTGCGAGACGTACCACGCCCACTAGCTCGTAGCCCAATGCCGTGACAACTGGCGCGAGTAAATTTTGTAACTCGTTGTCTAACACAGTCATTTTATTTCAAAATGGGTTATATAGCGTTTCAGAAAAATGAATTTTTTACCCCCGTTTTTGTGCGCAAAAACGGAGGCAAAGAATGTTTTATAGCCAACAAATAGATAGTTTGTCAGATAAATCGGTTGGCATTAGAGATCACTAAATCTCAAGAATATCAATGTTTTGAGAACTGATGTGATCAGTGATCATTAATACTATCTCAGTCAATAAAAGTTTTTAACAGAATCTCATATAGATAGAAATTGTTAAAAGATTTATGTGTCCTGTTTAGGTATTCAGTATTAATTGTGAATTGTGTTCGCTATAACCGTATTTGCAATAGGCTATAGCGAATTGTGTTCTCTTTATCTGTTTTTGGCTACCATTTAAAAAGCTCATCACAACAAGTTTTGCCTTGAATACTTTTGCAGCGAATTGTGAACTCTAACACTTTCTACTTTTTTATAACAATAAAAAAATGGGCACAAGGCCCACTTAGTGTTAATGATTAATTGTTAATGATTAATTGTTAACGACAACATATACAATAAGCAATTAACATATCCACGCTTTTTTAATATTATGGATGATTTAATAAAATCATTAGACAATTGAAAAAGCTTTTCATTCTATCATCATTTTTTGATTTTTGGCTATTTCCATAAATAACATATAATCTAATTGTAAATTGTATTCGCGTATCAAGTTTTAAAAAAATTTTTTGCATCGAATTGTGAATTGTGAACTAAAAACCTAAGCCATAAACATCCACGCTTCTTTCAATTATTTATTTAATAACTTAATTTGGATGAGTAGTAAAAGCCTTTGCAATTGAAAAATTTTTCCATTTTATCATCATTTTATTGATTTTGAGCTATTCCCTTATATACATAAGTTTTTATTAGAGGAGTCATGCTATAATTAATTTGTGGAAAAAATCACTTACTAACTAATAAACAATGTTTTTATTATGGATTATTGTTCAGTCTATTCATCAATTTGATTTGATTCAAATTCTAAAATCTTAATAGTTATGAGTCTCCTAACATCAGTCGCAACCTTATGCTCACACGCCATCACTCTTTTTCAAGAGACCCTAAATTTTTGATTATTAATGTGTTTTAGAATAAATGCAATGAAACAAAAATCATAATTGAGTCATTTTATACGGTACAATAACAAAAAATGACAACTCATTGACTGAGTTGTTAAGGCTTAAAAATCATTTCGTTTTTTAAAATCAATTTTATAAACTTTGAAGCGTTCTTAGTCAACTTGATGTTCAAGTCTTTTTTACACCAATAATACAATCCTTGTAGTTGGTTTTAATACGGAAATAATTCAGGGCAAAGTCTCGGTTTAATCCTTTCATATACAATCCTTGTCGTTGGACTTTCTTTTATTTTATGAATCCTTCACTTCACTCTCTAAAACCCTATCCCTTTGAAAAATTAGCTAAACTCAAACAAGACGGCATACCAAACCCACAAAAAAGTGCGATTAATCTTTCCATCGGTGAACCGCAACATCCCACACCGGATTTGATTATAAACGCCATGAGTAGTGCCCTTGCCCACGGGCTTGGAAAATATCCTTTAACCCGAGGCACTGAAGCATTGGTTTGCAGTATAGCACAGTGGTTGACACAACGCTTTAAACTTCCCACGGAGAGTCTTGATCCTAAAAAACATATTTTACCCGTCAATGGCACCCGTGAAGCGCTATTTGCCTTTGCCCAATGCGTGATAGATCGCACAGCCTCAAACCCCTTAGTTTTAATGCCCAATCCCTTTTATCAAATTTACGAAGGCGCAGCTTTGCTCGCAGACGCAAAACCTTGGTTTATCAATTGTTTAGAAGAAACGGATTTTCAACCCGATTTTTCAGCAATCCCAAAAGACATTTGGGCACATTGCCAATTACTCTATATTTGCTCACCGCATAATCCCACTGGCACAGTACTTAATCATGCCACATTGCAACATTTGATTGAACTCGCAGATAAACATGATTTTATCATAGCCTCAGACGAGTGTTACTCTGAAATTTATGCTGATGAAACACAACCCCCCGTAGGCTTATTGCAAGTCTGCGCGGCCATTGGCCGATTGGACTTTAAGCGATGTGTCGTATTTCATAGCCTCTCTAAACGCTCAAATGCCCCAGGCTTACGCTCAGGATTTGTAGCCGGGGATGCTAACATTATGCGCCAATTTTTACATTACCGCACTTATCATGGCTGCGCCATGTCAGAAGTCGTGCAGGCCGCAAGTATTGCCGCTTGGAAAGACGAAACCCATGTCATTGCCAATCGCGCCTTATATCGACAAAAATATGACGCAGTGATGAAAATTCTTGCGCCAATCATGCCCATCACCCGTCCATCAGCCGGATTTTATCTCTGGCCCCAAACCCCCATAGCCGATGATCAATTTGCCCGTGAATTATTTATAGCGCAAAATATCACCGTTTTACCCGGTAGTTTTTTATCACGCACCGTCAAAGGCATCAATCCGGGGCAAAATCGTATTCGCATGGCTTTAGTCGCTCCATTAGAAGACGGTATAGAAGCAGCGCAACGCATTCGTACTTTTTTAGGGGATAGCAAAAAGAGGAATTAATATAAAAATATAGATTTTCAGACCCTTATTTTCAAAAGGGCGAACTTTCAAAAGGGTGAACACTTTCAAAAAAAGGCGAACACTTTCAAAATAACTGGGTGGGCAAGCACGTTGCCAACCTACAACTGATTTCCACGCAAAAGTTTTTGCGCGCAAAAACTGATAACTGATAACTGATAACTGATATGAATAAATTGCAAAGCATTATTGAACAGGCTTATGACAATCGGGCCGAACTGAATCCACACAATGTCGGCCACGACATTAAAGACGCAGTGATTCAAACCCTTGATTTACTCGATCAAGGCACATTACGTGTTGCCGAAAAAGAACAAGATAAATGGGTTGTGAATCAATGGATCAAAAAAGCAGTCTTATTATCGTTTCGCCTTGAAGAAAACACCTTCATCAAAGGCGGTTTTACTAACTACTATGATAAAGTCGCCTCCAAATTTGCCGATGTCAGTTCGCGTGATTTTCAACAAGCCGGAGTGCGCGTCGTGCCACCGGCCACAGTGCGTAAAGGGGCCTACATTGCCCCCGGTGTCGTGTTAATGCCATCTTATGTCAATATCGGCGCGTATGTCGATAGTGGCACAATGGTAGATACCTGGGCAACTGTCGGCTCCTGTGCCCAAATCGGCAAAAACGTACATTTATCGGGCGGAGTCGGTATAGGAGGCGTTTTAGAACCCGTACAAGCCGGGCCCACGATTATTGAAGACAATTGCTTCATTGGTGCCCGTTCAGAAATTGTCGAAGGGGTTATTGTTGGCGAAGGCGCAGTGATTTCTATGGGCGTGTATATTGGACAAAGTACCAAAATCTATAATCGCGAGACAGAAGAAATCACTTATGGTTATATACCACCCGGAGCCGTTGTGGTATCAGGCAATCTACCCTCACGGGATGGAAAATATTCTCTTTATTGCGCCGTAATCGTCAAACAAGTAGACGAAAAAACGCGCAGTAAAGTCGGATTAAATGAATTGTTACGGGATGTCTAACTCATTTTTAAGAGATTTCCTTTAGGGGGCTTTGTATTTGTTATCGCTTTGTATTTTTTGCCAGCCCCTTAAGATTATAAATAAGATTTGTAGAGGGCAGGCAAGTGTTTTTGTAGCCTGCCCCTTAAGAGTCAACAGCAGGATGCTTTATAAAAATCTTTGACAATACAGTGCAAAATGAACATTTATTATGATTATCAGTTTCAAACATAAAGGATTAGAGCTTTTCTTTATGAAAAATGATAGCCGTTTACTTAATGCTAAACACGTCAAGAAATTATCCATCTTACTTGATGCCTTATACAGTGCTGAAATGGTTGAAGATTTAGACATTCCTGGTGTCAGATTACATCAGTTATCAGGCGATAAGAAAAATTTGTGGAGTATGAAAGTATCAGGAAATTGGCGATTGACTTTTAGTTTTAATAATGGCAATGCCTTTGAGATCAATTTGGAGGATTATCACTGATGGAAACACAACGCTGTCAAACAAAAGCACCCACGCATCCAGGTGCATTACTACGCGAAATTGTTTTACCAGAGTTAGGCATGACGCAGAAAAAATTGGCAAAATACTTGGGTATTTCTCGTTATGCTATTTCTGAAATTATTCATGAACGTAAACCCATTGATCCTGATATAGCACTGAGATTAGGACAAATTTTTGGAAATGGTGCAAGGTTATGGCTTAATATGCAACAAACTTATGATTTATGGCACACGGAAAAGAATAGGGCGCATTCCCAAAAAAAGGGTCATTATCAATCCCAATCGTGTCTACGCAAAATAAATTTTGCACTCCAATAGGGCCTATGCAAAATAAATTTTGTACTCCAATAGGGCCTATGCAAAATAAATTTTGCACTCCAATAGCACCTTCGCGAAAATAAATTGGGTTTGAAAATCGGGCCATCAAGATTTATTGGAGTTCAAGATTTATTGATATAAACAATGCCTAGTGTACATGGGATTGGCACTGTGGTTAAGATCGTACAACTCAACCGAGATTGATAATGACCCTTTTTTTAGAAATGCGCCCAAAGAATAAGCGTTCAGAATATCAAAATATTCCGCAATGTGCTGTCGCTTTCCAATCATCGTGATTGTCGGATTCAATATTGATGCCTAATTCAAAGACAAAGTCGTCAAGCTTGATGCTGATTGTCATGAAATCAAATCTCTACCAGTGCTATGTCAAGCATCATTTTTTCCAGAACGTATAAATTCCTTTGGTAGCTAACCAAGTCAAAATAGCAAGGTTTCCGTCAAGTATCCGGTTGAATCTGCCCGTTTTGTAGAAGACTTGGGCATAGACTAATACTTAACTCTACTTTATCAGATTCATTTTAATGATCACGCAAAGTCGCTAAGAACGCCAAGTCAATTTTGAAACTTGACACTTTGCGCCTTCGCAGCTTTGCGTGAAATTTCTTTGCGCCTTTGCGGCTTTGCGTGAGATTGATTTAAACTCTTAAGTCTGTGTCATGACACTCAACACCCTAATGTGCCCAACTTGATCACCAAGCATAATGGTTTTGCCATCAGATGT
>JAYQWI020000549.1:0-3122 GCA_035871815.2 Candidatus Parabeggiatoa communis | reverse complement strand
CCATGAGCTAAACCTCATGGCTAAAAGCTCAAGTACCCTAAAGGGCACTAAAATCAAAAGGAATTAATTAGCCCGATTTTTTAGCCGTGAATTTTTATTATTTGAGCCAAGAAAGAAATTTCAAGGTGAGTGCCCTTTAGGATACTTAAGCTTTTAGCCTTGAAATTTATTTCAAGGCTTTTCTTGTCTCAAGGTAAACACCATGCCCAAATATGATCTCTTCATCTCCCACGCCAACGCCGACAGTGCCTGGGTAAATGGCTATTTGCTGGATGCTTTACAACAAGCGGGGGTGAATTACCACACCGAAACCGCCTTTGATCTCGGCAAACCCAGAATCATTGAATTTGAAAACGCCATTCGTGCCAGTCGCCGGACTTTACTTATCCTATCGCCGGATTATTTAGGCGATGATTCTCACCAGTTTATTGATGTCTTAATCCAAACTTATGGTTTAGAAACCGCGACTTGGCCAGTCATTCCACTGATTTTGCATCCGGTACAATTGCCACCGCGCTTGAAAGCTTTGGTTAAATTGGACGCGACTAACGCCGATGATCAAAAAAATGCCATTGAACGCCTTTGCGACAATTTACAATGCCCTGCACCAAGTTTAGCGGCTAAACCAATTTGTCCTTATCCGGGTATGCGTTCTTTTAGTGAAGCCGAGAGCCAATACTTTTTTGGACGAGACAAAGAAGCACAAGCTTTAATAGAGCAACATTTACGTTTATATCCTTTTGTCACCGTCATTGGGCCTTCTGGGAGTGGAAAATCTTCTTTAGTTTTTGCTGGGTTATTACCGGCTTTAAAGCAAAGTGGTTTGTTTGGGGCAGGTGAATGGCAAGTGCATTCAATGCGTCCAGGGGAAATACCTTTGACCACTTTAAAACAGGTTTTAGGTTGTCAAACCGGTTGTTTCGGGAATGAGGAACGATTTCCCGAAACTTTGGCCACACCTCAACAACGTTTACTGTTAATTATCGATCAGTTTGAGGAGCTATTTACCACTGCCAAGCAAGAAGCCATTCCGTTTCAACAGGCTTTACAATCTCTGCTCAAAAAGCCGCGTTGTTATATGGTGTTGACGGTGCGAGCGGATTTCTATCCAGAGTTAATGACTTGTTTGTTGTGGAAAACCATCCAAAAACATCGGCAAGAGGTGGTGCCATTGGATGAAGCTGGGTTGCGGGAGGCGATAGTTAAGCCGGCGGATTCGGTGGAGGTGTTTGTGGAAACGGCTTTGGTGGAGCGGTTAGTTGCGGATGCGGCGGGTGAACCGGGGATTTTGCCGTTTGTGCAAGAAACCTTAGTATTGTTATGGGAACGGTTGGAAAGACGTTTTTTGCCGCTGGCGGCTTATGAGGCGTTGGTGTTGCCGCGTCAAGCTTATAATTGGGAGGGTGATAAGCCGTTGACGGGTTTACAAGTGGCGATGGCGAATCGTGCTGATACGATGTTGGCACATTTAGAAGATCAAGCGATTGCACGCCGATTGTTTTTGCGTTTAATCCAGTTTGGGGAGGGACTACCTGATACACGCCGGCAGCAATCCGTTGCCGCTTTACGCAGTGCTGATGATGATGTTGAGCAGTTTAATGCAACGCTTGAGTGTTTGGTGGCGCATCGTTTGTTGACGCGCAGTGCGATAGAGTCTGATGCTGACAGCCAAGTTGATATAGCTCATGAGGCGTTGATTAATGGTTGGCAGCAATTACAGCAGTGGTTGAAAGAGCGTCGTCAAACCGAATTAACGCGGCGGCAATTGGAAACTAAGGTGGTGCATTGGGATGGTTTGAACCGGGCTGGTGGTTTGTTGGATGTGGTGGAATTGGCGGAGGCTGAGAATTGGTTGGATAGCCCAGATGCGAAAGAGTTGGGTTATTCTGAGGGTTTATTGACTTTAGTACGGGAGAGTCGTGCGGCGATTGAATCGGCAGAAAGAGAAAAGGAAGCGGTTCGGCAACGAGAATTAGAGCAAGCACAAGCTCTTGCTGAAGAACAACGTAAACGGGCTGATGAAAGAACAAAAGCGGCTATAAAATTGCGTCATCGTTTTGTATTTGAAATATTTTTCGCTTTAGTGGCTGTTTTAGCAGCTTTTACCGCTATTATTTATTATGAAGAAGCAAAACAAGAAAAAAATCAAGCCCTACATAATCAATCTCTAGGTTTAGCAATTTTAGCACAGCAAGAAAATGAAAAAGAAAATTTTACTAACGGAACATTATTAGCGTTAGAAGCTTTACCTAAGTCTATATCTAATCCCAATAGACCTTATGTATCTGAGGTAGCAACTCAACTTTATAATTCAGTTATCAGGCTACGTGAACAAAAAGTATTTTCAGGACATCAGGATAGAATATATCACTCTACTTTTAGCCCTAATGGCAAATTCATATTGACAGCCTCGCTTGATGGTACTGCTAGGTTATGGGATGTGAACAGTGGAAAACAAATTTTCATACTTCAAGGACATAAAGATTCTATTCGATATGCAGAATTTAGTCCAAATGGTGAGTATATTGTTACTGCTTCTAATGACAAAACGGCTCGCCTGTGGAATGCCAGCACTGGTAAACAAATAGCCGTTTTAAAAGGACATCAGAGTTCTGTTAGATATGCAACCTTTAGTCCCAATGGTCAGTTTATCATTACAACATCGGGAAGAATGTTAATGTTGTATAAAAAAGATAAATCAGAAGATAATACTGCACGTCTATGGGAAGTAAAGACTGGTAAACAACTAGCCATATTCAAAGGACATACGGATATGGTTTGGAAGGCTGCTTTTAGTTCTGATAGTCAACGTATTGTTACCAGTTCAAGGGATAAAACAGCCAGATTATGGAATATTAATACTGGCAAACAGTTAGCCGTATTGAAAGGTCATAAAAATGCTGTTTGGTTCGCAACTTTTAGTCCCAATGATCAATATGTAGTTACGGTTTCTGGTAATGCATATGCCCCGTACATAGAAGGAACAGCCAATTGGGTACAGAGAGAAAAAGATTACACTGCCCGTTTATGGGATGGTAATAGTGGTAAGATAATTTCTGTATTAGAGGGACATAAAAGTGATGTTTTTCATGCCGCTTTTAGTCCAAATAGCAAGCTTTTAG
>JAYQWI020000548.1:0-3831 GCA_035871815.2 Candidatus Parabeggiatoa communis | reverse complement strand
ACTACAACTGGACAGTCGTCACCGGTAAATTGTCTTCACCTACCGGAGAAAGTGTCACTTACACCGCACCCGAATTAACCGGTGAAGAGACCGTCACCGTGACTGATAAATCCGGTCACACGGTAGTCGCCAAAATACGTGTCGAACGCTCTGAGGGCACCTTTACCATTACCCCAGTCAAAGTCAATATGCCTACTGGTGGCACGCAACAAGGATTCAGAGTTCATAACGCACGAGGCCAAGTACATTGGACAGCCTCCGCAGGTAGCATCACAGACGCAGGCCTTTACACCGCCCCGGCGAGCAGTGGCACCTATAAAGTGATTGCCACCGACTACACCAGCGGCCGGACTGCCGAAGCCACCGTTATTGTAGCCGCAGAACTCACCCTAACACCCAGTAAAAAAGAGCTCACCACCAGAGAAAGCACAACTTTTACCGTCAGTGGAGGTGAAGCACCTTATACTTGGCGAGTCATAGGAGAAGGCTTTCTCGTCAGCGAAACCGGCGAAACCGTCCAATTCACGGCCGGTACCAGCGCCAGTCAAGTTCGCCTAGTCGTAGCCGATAATAAAGGATTAAGCAGTGAAGCCGAGATAACCGTCACTGGCGAATTATTTATCACACCAGAAAACGTCACCTTGTCTCGCGGCACAACCCATCAGTCAGAAAACGTCACCTTGCTTCGCGGCGCAACCCAACAGTTCAAAACTTTTGGTGGAAGTGGTGAAATCACTTGGACAGCCACACAGGGCAACATTGACGAAAACGGCCTCTATACGGCACCCGATGTACTGGGCAGTTATGTGGTTACAGCCCATGATAGTGCAGGTAACCAAGCAACGGCCAATGTCACCGTAGCCAACGTCCCAGTGATTACACCTGCAAAAGTGTGGTTAGATATGAATGAAACAGCCACACTCAGTGTTGTCGGTGGTGTAGCCCCTTTTCAATGGAATGCCACAGTCGGTTCTATCACTGAAAATGGCGACACAGTCATTTACAAAGCACCCAATGTTTCTCAAAAAGAAGCCACGACGATAACCGTCACTGATAACAGAGGAGAGCAATCGGAATCATTGGTTTATGTGGATTTACCCCTGCTTGCGAGTCGTGAAGAAATCTTCATTGAACCTCGACAAACCACTAAGGTAATCGTCATGGGCGGTATTCCAGCCTTTGATTGGCAAACCGGCAAAGGTGAAATGGAGAAACCCCGTACTGAAGAACTGGGTGAAAATATCTACACCGCACCGAATGTCATGGGTGAAGATATCATCACAATTCGTGATCGCAAAAATAACACCACGACAGTAGCCGTGCATGTTACCCAACCGATAGCCGTCACGCCATACAAACGTTATATGAAGACTGAAGAAACCAAAACCTTTACCGTCGTCAGTGGGATTGCGCCTTTTATTGCCAAAGTAACGGATGGTGAGGGTGATATTCAACCCGCCAGCAGCGAAGATGGACATTTCAAAGATGGCCATTTCAAATTCACCTCTGGCAGTACTGCGGATCAAGATGTCACCATTGAATTTAGTGATAATGGTGGCCAAACAACACAAGTCCATGCCTATATAGAAAGACAACTGCGTGTGAGTCCAAAGACATTGTACGTGGACAAAAGCGGTAAAGCCAAGTTCCAACTTGAAGGCGGCACAGGTGGTTTTTTTATCGTAGTTGACAGTGGTTTTGCTAAAGTAGATAAAGAAACGGGTATTGGCACGTATGAAGCACCAAACCGTTTTGGGACATTCAAGCTAAGCGTCGTTGATTCATCCGATCAAACGCTTGAGTTTGAAGCCGTGGTAGAAGCCTCTGAACCCATTATTTCACCTTCTGCTACCACAATGGCTTCTGGTGAAACCCGTACTTTCACAGTCAATCGTGGTGCCCGGCCCTATACTTGGGCATTTGAAAGTAATACCATGCAAGGCATGGACAGCCAAAACTCGGTCGTCCAAATCAGCGCACCGCAAACCGCTGGCACTTATCAAGTGTCAGTCAAAGACAATGCGGGTAATGAAACAACAGGCACAGTTACCGTGATACAACCCTTGATCATTCGACCGGTTTCTTACACCTTCTACAAAGGAGACACCAAGCCGGTGCGTTTCACTTACTTAGGGGGTGCCGGTATTTGCGAGTGGCTACCTGAAAACGTGCAAGTCGTCGAACGGGGTAATCACTACATCATGGTATTACCACAAGCATCTGAAGTCGGTACGCAATCCAGTATCAGTTGTCGTGATCAAAATGGTGAGATTGCCCGAGGCAGTCTCATTGTGACTAACCGGCCAGGTGATTTCGATGGGAATGGTTCCATTGACGAAACTGAAGCGCAGTTCGGAATAGACAAATTCTTCCGTCGCGAAAACCTCAATGGTGTCAAGATGGATAGAACCCAATTGTTCTTGCATCTGGAAAGCTTTATGGGTAAATAACAAGTACAACGGATTGACGGATTAAACGCCTTAAACAGGATTACACGGATTAATGGATTAACAGGATTTGAAATCAATAAGCAATTCATACAATGTGTTTGTCTAACAGATTAGATTTGCCATAGACTCAATCCTGTTAATCCGTTCAATCCGTTCAATCCTGTTTAAAACTTTTTGATTGGCGAAAATATTAGTTATCTAAGGGTATATTATTTTTTCCCTATCCCTAAGAGTTACTCTAGTTATACGACTCACCATGCAAAATACCTTATGAGCCCTGAATCATGATAACTCACCTCAAACAACACACTCTCATCACCGTGTTCAGCCTGTGGCTTGTCAACACCGCCCTCGCTGTGCCCACCATCCAACTCTCACCCAATACCCCCGTCAGCGGCGGTGAAGAAATCCACTTAACCGCAACAGGCGGTGATCCGCCCTACCTCTGGCTAACAGAAGCTGGAGACTTACACCCCTTAAATGACAACGGCACAGAAGCCCTACTCACCACACCCCACGTTGCCGGCGACTTCACCCTCACCCTAATAGATAGCCACGGCACCCAAACTCAAACACAATTTCAAGTCATTTGGCAACGCTTTTCAGTCACACCAGAATACGTTTATATAGAACCCAATCAAAGCATAACCTTCGCCTTACACGGCATCACCGACGACATCAAAATCATTGAAGACGCTGGCGAATGGGCATGGCTCCCTGAAAAAAACGGGATTCGCTACACCGCCCCTCAACGGCCCGACTTTTATACCCTCACATTTTATCAGGTCAATAAACCCCTAGACACCCGTCTAGCCCATATCAAAGTCTATCCACCGCTCAAAGCCAGCGAATCCGAAATCTTGATAGAAGACTATGAAACCGCCTTTCTACAAGTCAAAGACGGCGTACCCCCCTATTTATGGATAGCAGGCGGCAAAGGCGAAATCGAGCAACTCAACAGCCAACGCGATCAAATACGTTATCGGCCCGGCAAAATCATCGGCCCAGAAACCCTCACCGTTTATGACAGCACCGGCGCATCAATCGATATTCAAATCACCGTCAAAGGCCTTTTCCGAATCAGCCCAAACCAACAAAGCCTCTGTTTAGACAAAGGCACGATCACCTTTCAGGCCTCCGGCGGCGAACCCCCCTATACCTTAACCCCACCCAGCCAAGGCGGCTGGCAAAAAATCCGCCAAACCCCAGAAAGCCCCACCTTAAAATTCACACAACCCGGCCGTTTTGAAATGATCGGCACCTATCAAAGTGGGCACATTCAAATCGCCACCATCACAATCGATCCCCTTCCCTGTCACAGCACCCTCAACCTGCACCCCCCAGGGCCACTTTACCAACACGTCAAAAAAACAAGCCGACT
>JAYQWI020000547.1:0-3606 GCA_035871815.2 Candidatus Parabeggiatoa communis | reverse complement strand
ACAAAATTCCCCAATTTCTCAACTCAATTCCTTTCTTCACAAATAGTACAACTCATGACGGGGATAAACGAATTAAGACTCCCACTTAATGGGTAATGGGTATTTGATAATGTGGTGAAGATAATTAAACATTAACAATTGAACGTTGATAATAGTCATGCCCTTATGTTAGGGCCAGTTTTGGAAAATATTTGTAACAAACTGTCGGATCACGCAGAGCCGCAGAGGCGCAGAGAATGAGAGAAATTAAACAAACCGGCTTGAATTGCCTTTTGGGATAATTATTTTTTTGGAACTTCCTAAGATTCCCGCTTTAATTGTTCATTATTACATTAGGTAACTCCAAAAAATTAAAATACCCACACCTTTAATCAATCTTCTTTCATTCTCTGCGGCTCTGCGGCTCTGCGTGAGCCGACAGTTTGATAAGGCGTTCGCTTTGGAGTGCAAAATTTTCGCGAAGGTACACTCCAAAGGGCAAAATAAATTTGGAACGAAAAGCTACTGGCTTGATGAGCTCAATGCGTCTTCACCCGTTTTAAAAAAGGCTACCTGCTCTTGGAGTCTTTTCGCTTGTTCGCGCAGGGCATCACTCGCGACGGCGGCTTGTTGAACTAAAGCGGCATTTTGTTGTGTCATGTCGTCCATTTGCGCAATCGTTTTATTGACTTGGTGGATACCGGCCGATTGTTCCTGCCCGGCGGCGGCTATTTCATAAATGATATCGCTCACTTTTTTAACCGCAACCACAATCTCTTTTAAAGTCGTGCCGGATTGATTGACTAATTCGTTCCCTTCTTTGACTTTGCTGACGCTGTCTTTGATCAAGGCTTTAATCTCTTTAGCCGCTACGGCACTCCGTTGTGCCAAGTTACGCACTTCTGTTGCTACGACGGCAAAAGCGCGCCCTTGTTCGCCGGCACGCGCGGCTTCAACGGCGGCGTTTAACGCTAATAAGTTGGTTTGGAAGGCAATCTCGTTAATCACGCTGATGATATCGGCGACTTTTTGACTACTCTTGTTTATTTTGCTCATCGCTTCAATCGCCTTCTCAACGACTGTTCCACCGACTAGCGCCTGATCGCGGGTACTTTCAGCCAATTGCTTGGCTTGCTGTGCATTGTCCGCATTTTGCTGAATCACGCCTGTCATTTGTTCCATACTGGCCGCCGTTTCTTCCAAAGAAGCCGCTTGTTCTTCCGTGCGTTGGCTTAAGTGGCTATTGCCTTGTGAAATCTCTTGCGCGGCGTGATTCACAACCTGAGCCGATTCTTGAACCGTGTTGACAACTTGGGTAAGCGCCATCACGCTGGTATTCACATTTTGTTTGAGTTGTTCTAAGGCACCCACATAGTCTTTTGTCATGGTTTGGGTTAAATCGCCGTTAGCGATAGCGGCAAACACGCCTTTGCTATCTTCAATGATGTCTTGATTTGAAACGAAAATGTGATTGAGTATTTCGCTCAGGGTGTGAAAAAAGCCGGTTTTATCATGTAGATCAATGCGCCCCGTAAAATCACCTTTTGAAGCCGCTTCCGCGACAGCCTGAATCGTGTTCATCACATTAGTGAGTTTCGCAATAGTCGCATTCACATCCTCTTTCAGTTGTTCTAGTGATCCAACATAGTCTTTTGTGATCGTTTGCGTTAAATCACCGCGCGCAAGGGCTGCAAAAACGTGTATCAATTCTTCAATCATTTGCTGGTTGATATCCAAAGTTTGATTCAAGCTTTTGCTAAAGGTTTTAAAAAAACCGGTTTTATCTGTCAGCGTAATCCGTTGATTGAAATCCCCCCTTGAAGCGGCCTCTATCACGGTATTGATTTCTTGTTCCGTAGCCACCTCCGCAGTGCGATCATAATATTCGGATACCCAACCGTTGCTCAGCCCTTCAGCATTGATGACGGGATTAATTTTGGCTTCTAAATTGACTTCCCCCAGCTTCAAAGTCATCTGGTGAGTGGTTGTTAATTGTGCTAACACTTGGTGCTGATAGGCCGGATGCTTATGAAACTGATCAATGGAATAACCCAATAAGTGTTTAGCCTCAAAATGGGGCAAATCTTGACATATAACCGCTTCCTTTTCGGTGAATAAATCCACTGCTGACTGGTTTGCGTAAATCATTTTGTACTCATTATCTGTAATCAAGACACTGGTGTTGACATTATCTAATGCCTGATTAATACGCAAAGCATCATCCTTCTGCTTCGCAAGCGTTGTGATCAGCCTTTGGAGATCATGGTTCATTTTCCCCAACGCATTAAATAAATCACCCATTTCATCACGTCGTTTAGCATATTGCTCATCAATCTGTTGTGAAAAATCGCCTTTAGCCACTTGAATCGCCCAGGCTTGCGCGGCTTGAATCGGGTTTGAAATATGATCAGAGATTTTAATCCCCAAAAGGAGGGCCATCATAAAACTGAATAAAATCAACAGGATAAATATCGTCATCGTTATATCGACGATCTCATCAAGCGCGTCAAGGTCAGCATCCATTTTAGCGTGAATCATTTTCTCCGCTTCATCCACCAGGCTAATGAGTTTATCAAATAGGGTATCAAACTGAGTTTCCAAAATCTGCTCTTCAAACTCTTGCGTACCAAATTGATTTTGAAAGCGTAATTCGGCGGCCTGTTTCAATTCGGCTAAGCCTTGTTTAATCACACTGATGCGTTGTTCGATAACGGGATCATTGACAGGGTGAAACGTTTCCTTGCCATCTTTACCGCCTTTCAGTATCGCATCACAATACCAAAGACTTTGATCAAGGAGTTTCCACACTTTGATGATAGTGGTTTTCTCTTCAACACCGCTGATGATTTCTTCAAACCAGAGGTGAGCGGTAGCGGTAGCGATTTGGATTTCCATAACAGCATCATCAAGTGGCGCGTTAACGAGGCCGATATTTTTACTTTGTGAGTAAATAAACTGAGTTTGGATAATGCCCAGTATGCCAGCAAACAGTATGATTGCAGAGGCCGATAAAAAACCGAATAACAATTTTCTTTTAACCATCATGATATCAAGTACCTTTAAAATTTATGAGTATAATGGATTCTGTTGATATCTTATATCAAGTGAGTTTTCAGTTAAAAAATATTTTCAAATTTGAATGGGCTTCGGTGCCAAGTAGAGACGCACGGCCGTGCGTCTCTAACGGCCGTGCGTCTCTATCAATGCGACTTCGCGACTTCGCGCCTTTGCGTGAGAATGAATCTGACAACCACCCGACATACATCATTCAGTGGTTTATGATAAAATGCCGAGCCACCATTTTGATGGAGACGTTGGCGCACAATCCACCCAATATCACAGCCTATATATAAAAGGGTGGGCCGCTGCCTTAACTGAACTCAATTCAATTTATTTCTTAGGATAGGCTTATGAGTGAACGATTCAAAACAGTTTTAATATTATCAGTGAGTTATCAAATCATTACCGCACTATTCTTGTGGGCATGGCTTGCGCCCAGTTATGCTGATGAGCCTGATGTGTATTACTATGCTTTTGTGATGCAAAATAAAAACGGTGTGTGGGAATTACCGATTGACAAGGAACTCGAACCAGGAGAGGTTTATCGTTTTCAAATTGTCAAAGTGT
>JAYQWI020000546.1:0-4123 GCA_035871815.2 Candidatus Parabeggiatoa communis | reverse complement strand
TAGTCATTTGCAGTACATTTTGCCTCTCATCGACGGGTTGTTGTTCAGCATGGCTAATGGTTTCCAATAATTGTGTGTAGGCCTCCGCATACTTTTTGGCATGATTATACAAAGTGGCGTTGTCTGATTCCCAATCCGCGTTTTCTACAATGCCTTGGCTATTATGTTGTTCACGGATAGCTCTAAACAGTTTTTCGCGCTTGCCCCTAAACGTTTTCAAGGAGTCTGCCAACCATGCCGGAAAATCATCAAAAGCAATGGTTCTGCAAATGACTGCGTTTTCATCAAATTTGTCAAAGTCAACCAGTGTATAGCTATATCGCCCAAAATCATCAGCACTATTCAGTACCTTTGATTCAAGCCTGTGAATAATATGGCTGATGCCAATACGACAAAGGTGTGAGCTACCCACTTCAATACTGAAATAATCCGTTTCTCTTTCTTTCTCTTTCCAACCTTGCGCTCTCGTTTTCCAAGACTCTAATGAATAGCTGAGGGCAATATCCAAATAACCATAGGCTACATTGGGATAAATACGCGGGCGGAGATAGGCTTGATCATCATCATCGTCTTCTCTCTCTGGCGCTTGTTCTAAAAAAATACGCTCTGATAAAGCTTCAATCACCTGTTTGTCAGTGTCAGTGATTTCACTGTCATTGTCGTCTAAACCCACGATACGGACTTGAACCCATTTAACATCCAAATTATCAATATCAATATCAAGGGATATTTGTGCCGTTTTTTGAGTAGGCTTTTTTCTCAAAGGGGAGGGCAATTCACTACTTTCACTTTCATAATCCTCTCTGGATGGAATTAATTCAACTTGCCAATAAGCAATATTCTCCACTTTTTGGGGTATCGTTTCCCAAGCCACTGAAATCTTCTTTTTAGGGCCACACTCTGCATTGATTTCAGTCTCTGCGCTATCACACACCAAATTGTCACGCGCTTTGACTAACAATCCATTCAGATCGCGGGCGGGCCTCTTCAAACTAATCTTTTCTAAATTAGAGAGATGAATGCTTGGAAATGTCCAATGACTAAAATCGTAACCTTCATCTCCCGAAAAACGTTGCAACCAATTTTTTGCTGGGGGTTCAATATTGGTTTTGAGCAAAAAACGATCTAAGTTATCCATAAAGGTATTTTTACGGAGTTTGGTTTCCTCAAGCCGCTGACGAATTGTACTGTGTGGTGTGAGAGGATGCACTAATGCTTGGGTACACTCATAATTGAGTTTTAAGCGATCCTGAAATTGTGCGGATTTATCCGGGATTAAGCCAATATACCAAAGAAAAGTGCCCACCTGTTCAAGGCTTGGGTGTTCAAGAACAGCATTCAAAAAGTCAACAATATCTTCAGTTTGAATTTTACGCCGGTGTTTTGCTTGTTTGAGCGATGCTTTGACAGCCTTTTTTATTTCTTTTGGAATTTCCTTCAGAAATTCACGCTCAAGTTGCCGAAAAAATTCAGCCAGATCAAAATGTTCAAAGGTATTACCCAAAGATGATATTGCAGCATTAGCTGTACCACTTGGAATCATTAAACAAAGTGACTCTTGTTGTTGATTACGCTTTTCTATTGCCGTATCAATTTTAATCACTCTAGGATGTTCTCCAAGTTGGACTAAATCGGATTCTAAAATATAAGGAGAAAAATGGGCAGTCATTTCCGATAAATGAGTACATAATTCATTGGCTTCTTTAGCTGATAAATCATCAACGCGAAGACAATGCCCCACTGACACTCTACCAAAAATGTTTTGCAATTTTTCCGCTAAACGTTCAATCTTACGAGACATGATGATTTCCGTTTTAGGGCGATGTGGTTAAATAAAACACCTGTACAATGATGACAAGAAACCCCGTTTTTTGAAAAAACGGGGTTTCTCACCGGTATTTTCACGCACAACGCTTAATGTTGCGGGTTAATTGAAGGCATTTCACGATATTGCGGCGTAATGTACTGGGCTTCAAAATCGTCAGAAAGGTTTTCAAATAACCCCATCTGACGCAGACGTTTTTGTAATGCCAGCATATTCTCTCGGGCTGCACGGTTTGCCTCTATAGAACCCATACCATCAGGAACTTTATGAATAATAACACCGTACCTATTTTCTAGAAAATCTAAAAATTCCACTAAACGTAAAGGTTTTGGCTCTTGAACCTCGTCTTTTTTCCCTCTTTCATCAGGGCGCACAGAGGCGAGATGAACTAAAGTCCACAACAAATCATCGCTCATTGAATAAGCCCAAGTACGGCGGTGTTTGGAACCCTTAATAAAACCATAGTCTTTGTCCACGCCACCAACGCCACGAAACCAACTGAAAAGATTGCTTCCTATTTTTGTGCGTTGAGCTTCATCTAAAATATTGACTAACCGTGCAATGCTGTCACTTTTGTTAAGATCATCGTTGCGTTCAAAAAATTCTTTTAATTCAATATTAGATTCATTGCTTTGATTAACTTCATTGAGTTTTTTGATATCTTTTATCACATGATTAGCACTACCTTGGAGTTTAAGATTATCTGCCAATTCCAAGAGTTTTACTAAATACTGTTGTGATGATAATCCATTGATGTCTTCTTTGAAGTCAGGTTCATCACTCACAAATTGATCAAGAATACGAAGTTGTAGCAACGAAGTAAAAAAACGTGATAATTCTTGTAAATCACGCGAAACACATTGCCGAGCAATATCCAGACTCAACCCTTTGGCTTGATGGGTCAAATCTGCGTACAACTGCGGTTTAGTGGGCAGGGTGTCAACTGAATATTGTGGTGGTATTTCCCTGTTTTTGACAAGATGATTGGTACCGTGAACCAATTTAAGCGTATAAATGCACAACTCAAAATTGATGAGCGTTTGCAGGTTATAAGTTAGCTCACGCGCTGGCATCCTATCCTTGAATACGGTAATCAGTTTGATAAATCCCTGCATAAAACGTTTAGCTTGCCCTTCGCAGACTGGCGTTTCAGCTGAGGTTACCTTTCTTATACCTATTTTTGCAGGATCAAAAGGCTCCATAAAACGTATAGAAAGCAACATTTCTGTATCAAGTTTTGTTTTACCATCATATTTGCCATTAATTTCTTTTTCATGAACATCTTGTAAATCCATTATTCCATCCGCAAAAGCGCTTCTCAGTGCGTCGCGAATAGCGTTCTTAGCCTGCTTATGTTCCTTATCCTTATCATCATCATACTCTTTTTTAAGCGTATCAATCATCAACTGATAAAGAAAAGAATGTACATTTTGGAGGCGGCTTGAGTTTGAAGGAAAACCGGCTTTAAGGGTTAAATAAGTCAAGGGTTGTAGATGAAGAATCTGCTCACCTTGTTCTTTTTTTAAACGTCCATTTTTACTAATCACCATTAAGCTCGTTTTGGCCCATTTTTCTAAAATCCTTTTACCATCTTCATCTGTAAATCCTTCAAGACTAGGATGAGTTTGTAATGCTAAAATATAGTCATCAATGTTTTCAGCATTTGACATTTTTAAACGATGTTTTCCTTTTGATTCTACGAGAAAAAAAAATGCAGGAAGTAACATTTCTACAGAAAAGTGGCCAAAATAAATGGAAAACAGTTTATCAAACCTTATGCCCTTATAATCTTTTGGCAATTCAATTTTCATAATGTGTTCTGGCGGATAATTTTACCGTTTTGTTGGGTAACATGATGCACTTGTCCGTTACTTTCAATTAAAAGTAAGTCTTTTGCATGATAACGGTGCAAGCGACTTTTAAAGTCATGGAGTTCATCTAAAACCGCTTTTTGTTCATGAGAAGAGGGCAGTTGTCCAGCAGCCATACGTAGCAAGATTTCAAAAACATCTAGCGTCAAGACACATTGGATTCCCGTTTGGGTATGCTTAAAAATCATTTTGTCCGGGAGACTTTCAATAAACGGCGGTGTGTTTAAAGGGGTCAAGACTTCAAATTCATTAGCGGGCAATTTTTTACAAATCGTCAAGCCCTCTTTGACACTTTGCGTGACACGACTTAACAAATCATTTTTCCATTCACGCCCCCCTGTATCTCGAATACCCTCCGTTTGCGAAATATCACGACAAATCATTTCACACAATTCATCCCGATTACCTTTGTTTTGCAAGTGTTCAA
>JAYQWI020000545.1:0-7337 GCA_035871815.2 Candidatus Parabeggiatoa communis | reverse complement strand
GCCGATAGGGTAGAGGTAAGATCAGGAATGCTAAAGGTGTAAATACGAATAAAGTCAAAATGAATCCAATATAAAATAAGACAGAACGTAAAAATAACATATCAGTTATCAGTTATCAGTTATCAGTTATCAGTTATCAGTGAACAGTCATTACCCAAAAATGGCAATCCTGAAGGGGTTGAAGGGTGTCATTAAAAGTGATAGTTGTAGGGTGGGTAGAATGGAGCGCAGCGGAGTGATCCGAAGGCCAGCGAAGCTAAACCCACCATTTGCTACCATTCGATCTAATTTTGTTAATTTTATTAATCAAAATATACCGCGACGATTTGGTGGGTGTAGCGAAGCTCTACCCACCCTACAAGACAACAAAACATCACTTTTAATGACACCCGGGCTTGAAACCTTTTTAAATTGGGGTATTTTTCGAGGTATGGGTGATTTGACAAACACAAAACTAGCCTGAAAAACACAGCTCTCAATCAACACCCTAGCTTTAGCCCCATTTTTTACCAATTTAATACAATTCGATATTAAATACAATTGAATTGATGTGATAATTGATATTGAAAACGGATTATTCTTCCAAAAAATAATCAACAAAAGCGGCTAAATTATCATACACGGGCACATCTTCCAGTCCATCCAAATCACCCCTCAATGTTTGTTCTCCTTTACCCGTTCGCACCAAAACCGGCTGTGCGCCTGAAACAACAGCAGCTTGTAAATCGCGTAGCGCATCTCCCACGGCGAACACATTAGCTAAAGAAATCGATAAACGGTTAGCTAATTCGTGGAACAAACCTGGACAGGGTTTTCGACATCGGCAATTTTCTTGATCTCCATGTGGACAAAAGAAAATAGCCTCAATCTCGCCCCCCAACTCCGATAATTGTTTATACATTTTACAGTGGATATGATTGAGATCATCCAAGGAAAATAAACCACGCGCTATACCGGATTGATTCGTGATCACCACTACCCGATATCCCGCTTGATTAAGACGAACAATCGCTTCTAAACTACCCGGGATAGCTTCCCATTCATCAGGAGATTTAATATATTTATTAGAATCATAGTTAATTACCCCATCCCTATCCAGTATTACAAATTTTGGCATAGTTATCCCCCCGCTTGTTTCAATTCAATCAGCGCAAATCATGGCGTCAGCGTCATCAGCGTCATCAGCGTTCTATTGGTTTTTAATATAGTGCTGTCATGAGAATCAGCATGTCACGCTAAAGTTTTTGCGCTCAAAAACTTTAGCGTGAACCGAAGGTCAGCGAAGCTAAATATCAGCGTTCTATTTTCAAAAACGCCTAAATTTGCAACCGTGAAATATCCGCCACCTGCAAAAACAAATTACGCACTTTCTGTAAAAAGGCTAACCGATTAATACGCACCGTTTGATCTTCATCCATCACCAGCACGTTATCAAAAAAATGATCGACGGCTTCTCGTAAACTCGCTAAATGTTGTAAGGCCGTTTGATAATCACCTTGTTTCAATAACGGCGCGATTTTTTCATTAACCGCCTCCATTTCGTCATACAAGCGTCTTTCAGCAGCATGATTAAAATAGCTTTGATCCGGTTCATCGGGAAAAGACACTGAAGCTTTTTTCAAAATATTACGAATACGTTTATTCGCACTCGCTAAACTCTCCGCTGCAGGTAAATTGCGAAAAGCTTCTATGCCACGAATCCGGTGATCGGTATCTAATGGCGAAGTCGGACGACACGCTAAAACGGCATCAATACTATCAAAATGCAAACCTTGATCTTGGTAGTAACTCCGCAAACGTTCTAAAATAAAATCAAATACTTGAGTATAGGCCTGTGCTTCTAGCACATTATCGGGATAGGCCGCTTGTGCGGCTTCCAACAAAAGATCGACATCCAAAGGTAAACGGCCTTCAATCATAATCCGTAAAACACTGATCGCGGCGCGGCGTAAGCCATAAGGATCTTTATCACCTGTCGGCGTTTGCCCGATCCCGAAAATACCTACCAACGTATCCAGTTTATCAGCGATGGATAACGCTTGCCCTAAGGCCGTACTTGGCAAGGTATCGCCCCAAAAACGCGGTTTATATTGTTCACGCAAAGCCTTTGCTACGCCAGCCGTTTCCTGATCACGAAGCGCGTAATATTCACCCATAATGCCCTGTAATTCTGGAAATTCGCTCACCATTTCCGTCATCAAATCACACTTAGACAATTGCGCGGCGCGGATACCTTGTAATTCTTCAGCTCCCAATTGTTGAGCAATCATGCCAGACACAGAGGCTACGCGCTTGGATTTGTCATATAAACTGCCTAGCTTGTTTTGGAAAATGACGGTTTTTAAATCATCTAAACGACTTTCTAACGACTTCTTCAGATCAAGCTCCCAGAAAAAAGCGGCATCGCTTAAACGGGGGCGCAGTACGCGCTCATTACCGGCTCGCACGACATCAGGATCACGACTTTCAATATTGCTCACGGCAATAAAACGCGCTAATAACTTATCATCTTGATTAACAACATGAAAATATTTTTGATGGCCTTTCATGCTGGCAATCAAGGCTTCGGGGGGCACTTCAAGAAACTTGTCATCAAAAGTACCGGTTATCGCGACAGGCCATTCAACTAAACTGGTGACTTCATTTAACAAGGCTTCATCAATCACCGCTTCACCGCCTATATCAGCAGCGGCCTGTTCAACTAACAGACGCACGCGCTCATGACGAGTCGTAAACGTTGGAATGACATAAGCTTGTTTTTCTAAAACTTTAGCATATTCAGAGGCTTGGCTTAAACGAATCGGTTCAGGATGATGGAAACGATGCCCCCGCGTTTCGCGCCCACTGTGTATCCCAAAAATATTGGCCTCAATCACCTCATCACCGAATAAGATCACAACCCAATGTACAGGGCGCACAAATTCAAACGGCCAATCTCCCCAACGCATCCTTTTAGGAATTGGCAAAGCGGCTAAAGCACCTTCAATGATCTCAGGCATCAAACTGGCAGTCGCTTTACCGAGCTGCGTACTGCGATGAATTAACCAGGCCCCTTTTTCGGTTTCCAGTTTGCCTAAGTCAGTCACTTCTACTTTGCAAGAACGTGCAAAACCTAAAGCCGCTTTTGTCGGTTGCCCGTTTTGATCAAAAGCCGCTCTCAGCGCAGGGCCACGTCTTTCGGTTTCACATTCCGTCTGCATAGTCGCCACCCCTTTAATCAATACCGCCAAGCGGCGCGGTGTCGCAAAAGGGTTTGCAATATTATAATTCACTTGATTTTGCTCAAGAAAATGACATAAAGCCGACGAAAAGGCTTCAGATAAACCTTGTAAAGCTTTAGGGGGTAATTCTTCGGTACCGATTTCGACTAATAAATCGCGGGTATCAGACATCTTGTTTGCCCCCCATTGGAAAATTCAAAGCTTCACGGCGATCATAATAGGCTTTTGCCACCGCACGCGCCAAAGTGCGCACACGCAAAATATAACGTTGTCGCTCCGTAACCGAAATCGCATGACGGGCATCCAACAAATTAAAGGTATGAGACGTTTTGAGCATCATTTCATAAGCAGGTAAGGGCAAATCTTTCTCAATCAAAGAGTGGCTTTCGCTTTCATAAAAATCAAACAGACGAAATAACTCCGCTACTGGTGCCTGTTCAAAATTATAGGTTGACATTTCCACTTCATTTTGATGAAAAACATCGCCATAAGTGATACGTCCAAGCGGCCCATCAGTCCAGACTAAATCAAAAACGCTTTCAACGCCCTGCAAATACATCGCAATGCGTTCCAAACCGTAAGTGATTTCACCCGTCACCGGTTTACAATCCAAACCGCCCACTTGTTGAAAATAAGTAAACTGCGTGATTTCCATACCATTGAGCCACACTTCCCAGCCCAACCCCCAGGCCCCAAGCGTTGGCGATTCCCAATTATCCTCAACAAAACGGATATCATGCACCAACGCATCAAGGCCGAGCATTTCCAAAGAGGCGAGATACAAGGCCTGAATATTCAAAGGCGATGGTTTGATAACCACTTGATATTGATAATAATGTTGCAAGCGATTAGGATTTTCGCCATAACGCCCATCATTCGGGCGACGCGAGGGTTGCACATAGGCCGCACTCCACGGCTCAGGGCCGATAGCCCGTAAAAAGGTTGCGGGATGAAAAGTGCCCGCGCCCACTTCCATATCATAAGGTTGCAATAAAACGCAACCTTGATTTGCCCAATACTCTTGTAGGGCAAGAATTAAACCTTGAAAAGTTTTTGGTGATGACATTGTCAGTTATCAGTTATCAGTTATCAGTTATCAGTTATCAGTTATCAGTTATCAGTTATCAGTTATCAGTTATCAGTTATCAGTTATCAGTATTTTTTATAGGGCTGTGTGTATCTATCAAAATAAATTACCATGTAGAGTAGATAAAACAAAGCCTCTCTCTCAAAATAACTTAATAATCTATCAGTTTGTAAAAAAGGCTAGTGATCTGATTGATGTTAAAATTATTAAAGAATTAAAATTCAATCAGCGCAAATCAGCATTTCACGCTCAAGTTTCGCGGAGAGAAACTTGAGCGTGAAATATTGTTTTAGAGGGAAGTTGATATGTGCTGATCGACATGGGGCCATTGAACGCCGTTTTTTTTTATTTTTTTAGAAAGTTTTTAGAAAGTTAGAAAGTTAAAAATTGCCTTGGGTTATCATTTATCGGAAATGTAGGCTGCTCCTATTATAGGAAATAGAACGCTGATTTAACTGATGATGGCCTGATTAACGCTGATTAATTATATAGCTCAGTTTTTGAGGCAAAAGTTTTTGCACGCAAAAACGGACTGATGAGAAATCAGTTTAATCAGTCAAATCACTATTTGATCCTATCAAACCAAATAATCACCCAGATTGTAAGACTACGATTTTATAAAAAAATGAGGGTTTTTCGGATTTTGGGGAACGCTATTTAGGCATTAACAGTTCATAATTTCATTATTGACTAATACAAGCGGCTTATGAAGTGCTATCCAAAATCTCTATCCCCGTCATTTAAAAAAAAATGGACTCATGGCATCAAAGGCTTTTTTGACTTAATGGCAACTCTATTAAAGCCATTTGTTTTATTAGTTTGTTCGATAATATTGTTGATAAACATCACTCAATATCAATAATATCAATGTGTTAAGAATTAAACTGATTATTTATAATTGATCATTGAAATGAATTGGACAATAAACGCTTGTGTTTTTTAGATAAGCATAAGATAATTGGCCGTGTTTAATCATCATAACCAATCTATTTGTCGTGGGATGATGCGTGGTATGGTTGCCCGACTGAACGTGTCTTCGTGATCAGTGTCACCCGACAGTGAAGGGGAGTAATGATTTGATTCCTTCCTTTTTCGTATTCTATTATTTATTATTCTATCTTGTTTTTATTGACAATGTGACTCGCTTGAATTGAATTGCTCTCGAATCAATGAATGAACAAAAAATTCTTATGGAATATAATATTTTTTTTCATTTTTCATTTGGTGTTATACCAGTCGTGTAATCATAGCCGTGTGTATTTGGCCTAATATGTGCATATAGCCTGAATAGATCACTCAACAATAGATGAATATGATGATAAAATAAAATTCAGGTAGCTTGTAAAACTTATCTTTTCATCAAAGGGCGAGACAAGAAAGAGGGCAATATAAAGTATTGTTTTTATTGATAATACCCTCTATTCCTTCCACTAAATGGGGAAATTAGTGTTTGCAAGTTTTCTTTTTTCAATACAACGTCATTGGATTAGGAATTAAGTTAAAAACGCGCTTTGCACAAACTCATCAGTGATGTGTAGGTTGTAAAGACGCGATGCCTCGCGTTTCTTAGTTCGATGCCTCGCGTCTCTTAGTGAATTGGTTAGTACTTAATTTTTAATTCACAAACTTATTAATGGAGTATGAGACATTATGACAGTGTTATTTTACCCAAAAGGCAAAATGCTTGCCATGCCCGTGCTAGTCGTAGCGGGCCTCATGCTGGGTGGGTGCGGTACCCCGACAAAACAGGCTGAAGACTGCTCAGCACCCTGCATCGCGAAGGCTGTTAAACAACAGCAAGCCTTACTATCCAATAAGGAAAATGAAATTTCTTCGCTTCAAAACGCGCTTGACCAAGAACGGGCTAAGCGTACTCGTTTGGAAATTGCCTCCCGTTCTACCGGCGCTAGAAGTACTGGGGCAGGTAATCCCCAAGCGGTCGGTTTACCACCGTCTGCAAAAGCCGGTGAATGTTATGCACGGGTGATTATTCCACCCAAGTATAAGCCTGAAACCAAGCGCGTCCTACAGAGAGAATCCAGTACCCGTACTGTAATCGTTGAACCTGCCAAATATACTTGGGAGACAAAACGAATCACGGTCAAAGAGCCAAGTGAGCGCGTTGAAACCATCCCAGCCAAGTACGATTGGGTGACTGATCGTGTCATGGTCAAAGAGCCTGGCGAACGCCTTAAAACCATCCCAGCCAAGTACGAATGGGTGACTGAACGTGTCATGGTTGAAGAACCAAGTGAACGTGTTCAAACCATCCCAGCGAAGTACAGATGGGAGAATAAAAAAATACGGGTGCAGGATGCTGTGACTGTCGATAAAAAAGTGCCCGTCACTTATAGAACGGTGACGGAAAGAGTCTTGGACAAGCCAGCCCATACCGTTTGGAAAAAAGGCTCTGGTCTGATCACCAAAATCAACGAGGAAACAGGCGACATTATGTGTTTAGTGGAGGTGCCAGCTACCTATAAAACCATCACTAAGCAAGTCATTGATCAACCCGAAAGAATGAAGACCGTAGATGTTTCTCCTGCTCAGTATAAAACAGTACGGACACGGGTTCTCGTCAAACCTGCCCAAACGCGTACCACTCCTATTCCGGCGAAGTATCAAACGATCCGCAAAAAAGTGCTGAAAAGACCTGCCCAAACGCGCAGCATTCCTATTCCTGCAGAGTACAAGACGGTCCGCAAAAAGGTCGTGAAACAGCCCGCACAAACCCGTAAAATCGAAACACCACCGGAATACAAAACCCTTCGCAAAAAGGTGATGGCCAAACCACCCCAAACTCGTACCGTGAATATTCCGGGGGAATACAAGACGATTAAGGTGAAAGTGCTAGCCTCGCCTGCGAAAACCCGCGAAGTGCCTGTGCCAGCCCAGTACAATACTGTCACGACGAAAACCGAAGTGGCTGCTTCCAGAATGGATTGGCGCCCAGTGCTGTGTGAAACGAATATGACCGCGAATAATATTAGACAATTGCAAATGGCATTGAGTCGTGCCGGTTATAATCC
>JAYQWI020000544.1:0-4414 GCA_035871815.2 Candidatus Parabeggiatoa communis | reverse complement strand
CCGACGCTCTTCCGATCTGACTTAACTGAAATAATGAACACTTTCATAAATCAAAACAATGCCAAACATCAAAAGCTTCAGGATACTCACATACTTCATAAAAGCTATGATTTAATCCTTTCTTATAAATAATCCTTGTAGTTATATCTTGTGGCTTTACGTTTCAACTTTAGTTTGCTTGCTTGATTTAAAATACTTGCCAATCAGAAAACCGATGAACGGGATTACAAAGTTTCTCTATAGCCGAACTATTCCACCCCCCTACTAATACCCCATGTATTCGCAATTTATCCTTTTCTTTGGCTTTGTTAATCAGTTCAACGATATTGGCAGGTACCGAAAATTCACCATCGGTGACTATCATAATATCAGCGCGTTTCCAATCTTCTGTATCTCGTTTTGCTATCGCCTTTTCGAGAGGGGCTTGAATATCGGTGCCACCATGAAAAGACTGAATCAGAAAGGCCATAAATTCGGTTAATCCGTGTTCCGTTAATTCTAATTGATGCTCTATGACTTGTTCAGGGCCGCTGAACGCATACAGATAACAGGCGCGTTTTTCCTGATGCGCGACACGCATGGCTTCTAGCGTCAGTGCCTTAGCCACCCTTTCTGGCGTACCCTGCATTGAACCTGAAGTATCAAGACAAACAATAATAGGGCCTCTTTCCAAACGTTCTTTTTTGTCGGGCTTGCTCTCTAAGACTTCATTTTCAGTCAGTATATGTTCTGATAATACGCCTTCTACACGATAAGTCAGTAAAGCTTTTTCGGCACGGCGGGCGTGCCATAACATTTTTAACTGCGGATGTCCCAAAAAAACTAATTCACTGGGCAGCATTCTGGAAATATCATCTGATCGGGTAATACCCCGCGTTTCCATAGGTGCTAAGGGACTCTGAATTTCCTTAAGTTCCTCACTTAGGCGTTTCACGGGTTCAAAGAGTTGTGCCATCACGGGTATGGCTTCTTCCTCAGTCGAAATTTGCATTTTGCCAAGCGTGCGTACTAATTCTTTTAGCTGAGGAATCTGTTCAAGCAGTTTGCGTAATCGAACCATTTCTAACCAGCCTTGACTCGCTAATACGCCTTGGGATAAGTCCCAACCTCGCCCCAGTAAACCGGCTAATTCATCGAAGACTTCTGCCAATTCATGCCATATTCTCGCTCTTTCTTGCCAATCTTGTAGAAATTGTTCACTTGTCAGATCAGCAGCATTTTTACCGGCAAGACGCAAGGCTTCTTTATGAAGTTGTTCAAGCGTTTCAGCGTCCAAATTGAGTGAGAGGGATGGCATGTTTTGCTCATTTGATGACTCATCAATGGATAATGCTTTGATTTCCTTAAAGTCTTTGACAATTTTTTGTTTGTTTTTGCGGGCGGATTGTTTTCGTAAGTGATGCTGTCGAATCTTTTCTTTCTTACGCTGTTCTTCTAGTTGCTTCAATTCTTCAAAATGTCTATTAAACGGTTCACTTTGTATTTTTTCAAATTGGCTAACAGCTTCACAAACTTCTAGCAACAACTGATCGGTTAACTCAGGTTGTTGTTGACAAAAACGTGCAATATCCAATTGGCCTAAAACATTCAATATTTTGCCAAGAATAGGTTGATTGGGCCAGGCTGTAGACTTGTGATGGGGCAAATGGCCTTCAAGCAGTGCTTTTCGCCATGCCATGATACCTTCCACACGTAGCTGCAACTGGCCCTGTGTATGCGTCACCACGACTGGATAAAGCGATTCTGGTAGTTCATCAAGAAATTGATAGTTTCTTTCCAGTGAATCGGCATCAAAAATGCTGTTCATAGTTCCTCTACCGGTAAGTCCAATGCCATTGATTTTATTAAAGTAGTACAACGGATAGACGAAATAAACGGATAAAAAACGTCTTTGGTTCCGTCAATTAGGAATGACTGACCCTGAATCCGTTTATTTTGCGTATCCGTTGTACTAAATAGCGGTACTCTCACCAAACAATCGATTCCCAATCACCATTTTTTAAGGCATCGAAAGAACGGTTAGCCTCTTGCTCTATTGCCAAGCGTGTTTTTTTCGGTATTTCGATAGGGTTGTTGGAATTAGCAGGATCAATCAAACGGAGTTGATTAACGCTGCTCTTGATATAAACTAAAACCTTTTCCATACACTGTCCCAAATCGCGGGTATCCTGGTTTTTCAAAGCACGGACTACCGTCTGCTCCATGGCAAAGGTTTGCCAGTTTAATGAATGTCTCCGTATCCAGAGTTTCATCAATTTAATAACCTCCCTAACCTCACGGACATTCTCAATGTGCATTTTCAGACTGGCTCGTCTACGCTTTTCTGTGAGAATCTCGTAGAGATACGCAGAATCGAATTTTTCATCCACTGCTTTGCCGGTTATAACATCAACATGAAAATTCTGATTTGGAAAAGGATTATTAGGAACTTGCAAGGTTAATGCTATCTGACGGGGTGTCATTTTATAGCCCCGAGATGCCAACGACTCATAGACAGAAGTGTAGATTTCCTTGAGCGATCTGCTATCTGTGTGCGGAAAGTAGATAACCAGATCAAGATCAAATGCTTCTTTAATCATGGTTTTTTTACCGTAAGAACCAGCATTATAAAAGCGGGGATTGTATTGATTGATTGGTTTTAAATCGCCCCGTATTTGATCACGAATACTTTTTAAGCGTTCAAAATCACAGTCCTTCATCCTTTGTTTGTCTAAGAGACTGACTAAATAAGGATGTGGTTTCATGCTTCTTCTCCAAATGGGTTGTTGGTTAGGGTTAAAAAATGCTCAATTCCTTCCAGCATGTTTCTCACTTTTTCAGGATCGTATTCGTCAAATTTCCCATGAGCGGCTGAATTTCCAAGAGCAAGCCAAGCTTGAATTTGACTTCGTTGAGGTTCTTGATAGTGCCCCTTCTTTTTGAGGCAACCATTGAGTTCGGAGGCTGGTTTCCTTTTCTGAGAATCTTCTAAACAACCGGCTTGTTTTGCCATTCCCTTCAGCCTCTCTTCTACAACAATCCTTGCCAAAATAGCAGCGACATCTTTGTGTTCCTTGCCAAGGAAGTATTCTGCCTGTTCTAAAACAGAATTAAAAATTTCGCCCGCAATCAAGAATTCTTGATGAACAAGAAAACCATTTTTGAGATCGTCTAAAGCACCTGTTAATAAACCCACGATGGCGCGAACTTGAGTCGCAAAATGAGTCTTGCCTTTGAACAGTTCTTCCTTTCGCTTGAATTGGGGACTATTTTGACCAAAAGTGGTCTCAATAATATTGTCTACTTTTATCAACCAAGCGTGAAGTTTGGTTGGATTTTGAATCGTTTTTATACCGGGTTTTTTGGTAGGCTGCTCAGACTGGGCAAGTGCTTCCCCTTCTGCTATGAGTTGTTCGATCCGTTCCACATAGCGTTTATGCTTCAATTCCATAATGCTACCTCTTGTCATGTTGATAATAGGATTAGGCCTTATCTTAGTCAAACAGATAAGTACCCAACCTTATGTTTTCAAAAATCTGCATCAAAAATGCTGTTCATACTTCCTCTACTGGCAAGTTGCTAAATCCATCGTGGACGGTTGTCATTCTCACTCTCAAAGCCTCCACCGTTTGTCGTGTTTGTTCAAGCGTGCTTTTGGCAGGTTCAGAAAAGCCGGGTGTAATCCAAAGGTGATCATTAATGGTTTGTGTCAATGAACTGATTTGTTCATCTATCTTAGCCAAATACTCAGTTATGTCCTTTACGATCTTGTCAGTTTCTTCAACGCGCCCCTTGATGTGATGTTGAGAATAGCGGGTAGGTTGCATGTGGGGTTGAAAATTCAAAACGAAACGATTTTTTTCATTGTGAAAGTAATCTCTAAGCATTACCCATTGTTGACCATCATGAAATCTGTCACGGTGATTATGACAAAAGTTTTGTTTGAACTCTTCATCTGTATAACCTTTGCCTTGATTAGTACGCTTTTTTTCTGTTGGAGGAGCAAGGTAAAGTGGTTCACCATCTCTTTTAGCGAATACTCCTTTATAAATACTTGTTTCTCCTTGCTCATTAACATAAAGCAAGTTACCTTCTTCATCCTTAACTTGAGTCGGGCGGTTTTCATATTCCAGTTTCTTTTCCCAAGTAGTAATCAGCTTGCTAAACTTTTCAGGATTAAACGTGGCTTTAGTACCCACCCGCGATTGATACCAGTCGAAAATACTTTCTCTTTGTTCAGGTGTCGCCCAAAGACAATGTTGAAGCAGCCAACAATCCCAAATCGAAATTTCATTCTTGTCATTAGTATAAGCGGCAACTTGTAGCAATTTAACGACTTTTCGCCAGCGGCGATCTGACACATAAATTTGTTGTTCGTTCAAGAAGTTTCGCAGTTCCTGCAATAACACGATGAGATCATCAGGAATCTTCACCA
>JAYQWI020000543.1:0-10101 GCA_035871815.2 Candidatus Parabeggiatoa communis | reverse complement strand
ACTCCCAATTGACAAACTCAAGTTTGTACTCCCAACTTATTTATAAAATAAATTCGGTACTCTCTCGTTTTTATTGGCCTGTTTTTATCCATTTTTCAAACACTTGCCGAATTTCTGTGCTGGTTAAGACGCTGCCTTCGTGTGGCGCATCAACAATGGTGTAAGCATGTAAAGGGGAACGGCCATCGTACCAAGGATCGGGGGAATCATAGCCTATTCTGTTTTTTCCGGTGCGTCTTTTGCCAATTTGTTGCCGTTTACGGGTTTCGCCTTGTTCTAACGCTTCACCTAATCCTTTTAGTGTGACACCACTATCGGGCATGACGCTTAATATGGCGCGTTGCGGATTAACTTGTATTCCGAGAAACACAAACCCTGGTGCTTGGCCGGCGCGCTTCGCGTCACCGCGTGCCCACGCTTTGAATAAGCTTGAAGTGGGCTGTTCAATCCATAAGGCCGGAACCGTTTTGAAACCTTGCCCTGTGCTATCGGGTAAACGACATTCAAATTGTTCTGCCCGTTTCATATCGTTAAGGTAGTGTTGCCAATCTGCCTTTACGGCGTCTATTTCTGCCTGTAAATGATTGCACTCTTTAAAAAAATCAGGTGATTTGAGATCGTTACCCTCCTCCAGTTCAGCGATGACGGTTTCAATGAAAGCTAATCCCTCTGCTAACATGGAAATACTGGTGGTTTTTGGCTCCGCTTCAGACTGACTGGCACGTTGCAAACATAAGATAAACAATGAATAGGGCGTTATGGGTTGCGCGGGATCAAGTACCGTTTCGCCTCTATCGACTTGACAAACATAATCGGCCCATAAGCTAAAAGACGGTGAGAGGGGGATGTCTTGCAAATGGAGACGCGCAAAATAAACACCAGAAATGGCATCTAAATCGGGATATAAATGCGTGATGATTTGTATTTCGGATAATGCTGGCCTGATTTGGCTGTGGATATAATCGGGATGATCGAGTGCCAGTCTTGCGCTACAAGTAGAAGGCGCTGTGGCATGATGATGATCGATCTGTCCAGGCCCAAAATGGTTACCCACATCAATGTATATTTTGCCCACTTCGGCGCTTGTCATGCTACCCTTATGTATAAAGTCGTAAGTCATTTTCATGGCGAATTATCCTGATGTCTATGATAAACACGGGCAAATAAGCGGCACAAAAAACCGAGTCGTCGTGGGACAACCCACCAAAATAGCCAAATAATCAATAAGAAAAAAGCGACGTTCAATCCAACAATTTGCCAAATTTGACTCTTTTCGACAAGACTGTGAAACACTTTGCCTAGCCCAAAATACTGGAACGGATAAAAGGCTAAAATCAAAAAGGCGATCAAGATTTGTCTACCAGCTTGCATTTTACGATCTATAAAGCCACTGATCGTCTTAATCTCTTGAGCAACCACTTTATATTTGTTGTCAACCTCTAAACCTTGCCTCATTTTGTCTGTGATTTCAATACCTTGAAAATCCACCGTGACTTCATTAAAGCAGTATTGATTATGAAAAGCGTGGAAGTTTTCCAGCAGGTTGCGGCTTTTTACGCAATCCCCTAAATTGTAGTCGATCACTTCTTGAGAAAAACAGTCTAAACGGAAACGCTGATGGTAAACAAAGATATAAAGGGGATAATACAGACTTTCAACTTGTTTTTTACGCAGCAGCGGCATATTGTCATCATAACTGATGAAGGCGCAAATATCCCGTAACGCTAAAGCATTCCAGTAAGACCAAATTTTAATGCTGTTATTCGTCAATAACCGTTTCACGTAATGGGTATCATATTGCCACTTACGTTCACCGTGCCAACTCTGCCCTTCGCCCGAAGTCGTGGCCAGTTCCAATAACAACATATCACGCATATTGGGATAACCATTTAACATCAAATGTTGGTAAGCATGAAGCTGGGGTGAGCCTTGTCCGTTAGTGAATTGGGTATAATCTGCTTTAGCGGTAAAATCGGGATCCGTTATGGGGCGATTCCAAATAAATTCACTTTCACCAGATCGGATATTAGCCATTTGGGCAACCGTGAACAGTTTGCTGTAACGAGTATACCGATCCAGAATCTTTTCCTTATTTTGCCCCAACATCAATACATTCTGATTATTCTGATTATTCAATCCTAACCATTGACTATAAGCTAATTCCTCCCAGAAGCGTATTGTTTGCGTGGGATTATTCGCATTGCGTACCATGACTTGACTTGCCCCTAAGGGCCCGCCAGTATAACGTAATCTCCGGTTGAAGATATTGAGATCATCAAGACGCGGCGTACTCACTTGATCCGCTCTTTGAACCTGTTTTAATTTAGTTTTAAAAGCCAATATCCCCGTATTGTCAGCGAATAACCACAAATCAACCCATTCAATGGTGAAGACTAAGATTTTGTCTCTAAAATTAAGTTGCAAGGGATTAGTCCACCAAGTTTCTGAGTCTTGTTTTTGAGTCAGTAATAAATTTTCTGGATAGGGACAAATTTTGCCATTAGGATTAAGTCGTTCTTTCAACACGGCTTTATGTTGTTGAGCAAACGAGTTGCCAGGGACACGATCCAGCCAAGTTTGACCAAACAAAGATTCGTGGGCATAAGGTGTAAAAATCGCTTTAGGCAAAAAAGTGCGTTGCAACTGCCGTTTAGGATAAGGATCAGTTTCCAAATATTCATGCAATTGCCAATTATGTTGTTCAAGACGGGGGTAACAGGCCTTAAATGTCTGGTAGGTGACTTGATGGCGCAATGCTAAATGGAAAATTGAGAAATTGTCTTTTAACTCAGTGCTGTCAGGATAGGGTGTTGTCATGTTGATTTAGTCACTACAGAATATAACTACAAGGATTATTTATAATAAAGGATTAAATCATAGCCTGAATGAGTCCGTTATATAGATTTTAATACCCGTAAAACTCAAAACTTTTGTTTACAGTGATTGTTCACAGATAAAGTTTTGTTCAAAAAACAGTTTTCGCAGCAAAACTTTTGCTACTCCGTTTTTCAGGCTAAATTTGGAGCTGGAATTTATTTTTCGGAATATCTATATGAGTCTCGTGAGCTTCGCTGAAAAAGTGACGATCTTATCCTTTATTATAAACAATCCTTGTAGTTATAGATTCGCAGGTGGGCAACGCCCACCCGACCTATGATAACTGATAACTGATAACTGTTTTTAGGGTAAGATAAGAGAGAGCGGTTTATTTGAGCAAATAAAGAGATAATAGCACAATATTGGAAATAAAAAGTGCGATGGTCGTTCTGCGCCAAAACGCTACTGGATTTCTTTCCCGTAATGGAAAGGGATTCGGATGAGACAGATCATATAAAAATTCAGAAAGCGATTCATAACGTCTGTTCGGACTCGGATGAACCGCTTTCTTGAGGGCACAATCTACCCACACGGGTAAGGCGGGGTTGTAATGACAAGCTGAAATATAATTCAACCGGTTATTCGCCTTTTCCATATTGGTTTCGCCGTAGGGCAAATGCCCAGTCAGTAATTCGTAGGTAATCACACCTAGCGAAAACAGATCAGAACGTGTGCTGCCGGTGAAACCACGTAAATATTCAGGGGCGGTATAGTTTCGGGTACCTAATAGGTTGATGCGCTCAATGGGAGTCGTGATTTCTTCAAGTCCTGCAATTTTGGTGGAACCAAAATCAATCAGTTTGATAATACCATGTTTATCCACCATAATATTTTCTGGTTTTAAATCTTGATGAAGCATTTCCATACGATGAAATGCCCGTAACCCTGATGCAATTTGCTCAACCATCGATCTCGCTTCACTCAAGGGGGGCTGGGGATTATCATGTATCCACTGGCGCAAAGTTTGACCTTCAACATATTCAGAAACATAATATAAACATTGACGATGCCGCGTATGCTCATAGACTTTCATGACATGCGGGTGTGTCAAACGTTTACCTATCCATTCTTCGTGCAAAAATCGATCTATATAACCGGGATCATCTTCAAAGTTGACTGAAGGGGTTTTCAATACCATTTTTTTCTGGGTATCGTCATCCATTACCAAATAAACTTGAGTACGATTACTGGCATATAATTCCCGTAAAATATGGTAGCCGTCCAAATGCATACCTGGAGATAAAGGAGGCGGAAAGGGTAATTCCGTTAACTTTTTAAAGACGGTATTGGCATCTTGTGTCGGCAAACTATCAACCTGCACAATCTGGCAGCTTAAATTATCGGGACTTTCTTTCTCAAAGGCTAAAGAAACGATTTTTTGACAAGCCAGATTTAAATCTTGTGCATTTTCAATGATTAGCCGGTGGATATCCTCATCAGTAATGTAGCCATGTATACCATCCGTCGTGAAGATAAAGAGATCATCAGCTTCCACTGCCGAGTTACTGTAATCTATTTCAAGATGAAGCTCAATACCCATCGCTCGGGATAGATATTCTTTATCCTGAGAAATTTGGACACGATGATCTTGAGTGAGGCAGAGTAGAGTATTTTTACGCAAACGGTAAATGCGCGTATCCCCAACATGGAACAAATGGGCGGTTGTGGATTTAATCACTAAAACACTTAACGTTGTTACCAGCCCTTTATTGGTGCCATAGAGATGGTATCCTTGACCGTATAACCAGCGATTCAGTGCCGTCAAGATTTTTTGCGCCGCTGTTTTAACCATCCAAGATTCAGGGGTACTAAAATAGTCGTTGAGAAAACCTTTAACGCTGTAATCGCTGGCTTTATCACCCGCTTCACTGCTACTCACGCCATCTGCGATCACAGCGGCGATTCCCTTAGTCGTCAACAGGGGTTCTGGAGGCGCTAATACGCCATAAGCATCTTGATTTTTAGCTTTGCGACCGGCTTCTGAGTGCTGCCCGACTGTGATTGAAAGTTGGTTTGACATAATCAAAATAGAAGGGAAAAGGGGCTAGGAAAAAGGGGCTAGGGGAAAGGGGCTAGGAAAAATGTGCCAGGAAAAAGGGGCTAGGGGAAAGGTAGGAAAGGTGTCAGGGGAAAGGTGCAAGGGGAAAATTGAGCTTAACGCGGCTTGAGCTTGACACGGTTCCACACATCATTGCAGCACTACCCCATTTCTAACCCCTTTATCCTTTCTCCGTAGGGTGGGCTGTTGCCCACCCCTACCCACTTTATAAAATTAGTGAACGTCAATCATTTGTACTGTACCATCTGGCAAGACTTCAGCCATTTGTCCCTTGGGTTCATCCAAGAAGAGGGCAACCAATACCATGACTAACAGGGCTGAAGCGCCAATCACTAAGAAAAACTGATTCGCTGGCACAAAGGAGAGAGTGGTTAAATAGACAACCGCCCCAACATTGCCGTAAGCACCAGTCATACCGGCAATTTGACCCGTCATACGCCGTTTAATAATAGGTACCACGGCAAAAACGGCCCCTTCACCGGCCATGACGAAGAATGAACAAAACATCGTCACTGCCACAGCAGCCGCTATCCACCAGCTTGAATCGATGAGATTCATCAAGAAATACCCCAGTGCTAAACCACCCAGCAAAATGAGCAACGCTTTTTTGCGTCCAAATTTGTCACTGATATAGCCACCACCAGGACGGGCGATCAAATTCACAAAGGCAAAACTCGCAGCCACCATGCCGGCCATGACTTGAGACATTGAGAAAGTATCAAGGAAAAACAAGGGTAACATGGACACCACGGCCAGTTCGGAACCGAAAGTACAGAAGTAGGATATATTCAAAAGGGCTACTTGTTTGAACTTATAACGATGGATTTCCGGTACCGGTTCTGTAAAAACATTTTTATTGATCCGATAGACATGATAGGTTTGGTAGATATAAACAAGTACCAAAAACACATAAACGCTGTTACTCTCAAGACTCGTTAGCAGACTCAAATTCTCGGGTGAGAGTTTCCAAGTCAAGAGTGCGAGGGCCAAGTACAGGGGAATATTCATGACCAGATACAGAAAGAAGTCAAATCGACTGGTGACTTCCATCGCGCCCGTCTTGTTAGGCTTGAAATAAGTCGAACCTTGAGGGGTATCTCTGACAGAGAGATAGTAAATCACAGAGTAAACCATAGCCACCATACCACTGAGGGCCAAAGCATAACGCCAGCCATTCTCAGGATCAATCAGATTACCCAATATGAGTGCGACAGTCGGTAAGGTTAGCGCGGCACCTGCCGAACCAAAGTTACCCCAACCGCCATAAATACCTTCTGCCAATCCCACTTGTTTAGCAGGGAACCATTCTCCAATCATGCGAATACCGATCACAAAACCGGCTCCGACGAAGGCCAACAGGAAGCGCATAATGGCCATTTGTTGAAAATCTTGCGTCATGGAGAAAATAATACACAAGACACCGGAAATCGACAGGAGTATCGAGTACATGATGCGTGGCCCGAATTTATCGACCAGCATCCCGACGGCAATTCGCGCCGGAATAGTGAGTGAGACGTTGAGGATCATCAACACCTTGATCTGTTGACTAACATACTCTTTCTGTTCTTCCAGTGGTAAAGCTCTTATCTCTGGCGGTAAGAGATCCATCAGCAAATCGCGAATGGAACCCATTAAGGGTGCCATGTTAAACCAGATATAAAAACTGATAAAAAAGGCAAACCACGTAAAGTGGAGTGTGCGGATTCTCTCCGATTTCAAATTAAATAAATTAATGCTTTCGGCCATTAACAAATCCTCAACAGGTTGAATTAAAAAGGTTCTTTATCACATTCTGCAAACTGTCATATTATATATAAGAACCCTACTTTTTCATATCTCCGATGAGTGGACAAATAAACCGTCACACAGATCGGTTCCTGCTTCAAGCAAGCGGGTTGCGACAGTAAACTGCCACACAACCATCTTGTTCACAGGGGTAAAACGTCGCGGGCGCTCCGTTACTTTGTTTCCTGAGGCGCTCCCGGTATATCAAACCCGCCACTGGCGGGGAAACCTTCGGTGTACTTCGCAATAGCAAACCTAAGCGAATAGCTCTGGTTTAATAAATAAAACAATAGCAAAATTAAGAATGAAAAATGAACAAATTAACAGACGTTTGACTATTGGCTTCAGTTATTCCTTTATAAATCAATGATTTAATTAAAAAATATTCAATTCTTAATTCGCTTATTGATTCTGTTATATTTTAAACGGCTTATGAAAAACAGTGTTTTTTGGAAATCATTTTAAATTAAACCAAAGAAATGAAACATAAATGATTGTTTTTATAATTGTTTTCATTCTATTCGCCAAACCTACTAGAAACGAAGTTTAGCTAAGCTTCGGTTTATTTGCCATTCGCCAATGGCGAGATTAAATATCTCTAACACAAATTATGGCTTAATGAGAAACTTGCCATCATACACAAAACACAGCAATACTTATGAAAAATGAGAGTTATGGCTTTTCCAACATTAAATATTATACCGAGCGTACTTGGATTTAAAGGGTTGAATGAATTTGAGTCTTGATTTTATAACTCAAATCTATAAATCTTAACAAAATTCGTTTATTAGCCAAATCCGTTGTACGTATACTCACTTGATATGAGAAAAATTTTTTCCCTTTTTTACTATCCAACTCATTTTCTCAAAACACACACTAACAAATCCTTGTTAAACTCATTATAAAAAAACGTCACCATTCATTATTAACGATTAATCAAGAATGTCAATCATTCATAATGATATATATATTTATATATCGGCAAAGGATAGTAAACGACAATATCAAGCAAAGCAGACGCAATGCTATCAACGTTTTTAAGCAAACGCAAGATTAAATAACGATTTATGTTATAGAAGATTTAGAGTCAAATTTCTTTTAACTTATTATTTTGCTTAGAATATAAGTAATTTATAACAAACTAAACTATTTTTTATTCAATGAGTTAGTGTTTTTTTATAATGAGGTGGGAATCGCTTATTTAAGATAGCCTTTTACTCACTGATTGAGACTTATTATGATGTTAGTTTGTTCACTTTGAAGAGCTTTTAAGCGTCTCTCATTTTTGGAATACAAGTTGTATAAAAACGACGATTGTTGTAAAAATGGTCATTGCTCAAAAAGATAAGCTGAAAAATTATGAATATAAAATAGAAATACAGTAAGTACAACGAATTATGAAATAAACGAATTAATAAGAGGAAGTTGCAAAACGCCGATGTGCCCCCGCAAATCAACGACTGAAAGGCGTATCAACTTCTCGATTGTTTTATCGTTTCTGCTTAATGGTTTTGAGCAATGCTCACAGCTTAAAAAAATGAGTCGCTGACGACTACAAACGGAAGTTATTAAAGCGACAACTACGAACTGACGACTACAAACGAAAGTCGCTTTCGCTCCTACTACAAACTGACTACTAGGAATTGAATCCTAAGGAGAAATATCAATATGTCAATCACTCGCCGTGAATTTGTGCAATTAATCGGTATTGCCGGGGCAGCGGGGCTATTACCCCAATCCGCATTGGCTACGTCAAAACCCTTGTCTTATCAATACGATGTGCCAACATTCGGTCAAGTGCGTTTGCTCCATATAACCGACTGTCACGCTCAACTATTACCGGTCTATTATCGCGAGCCTGATATTAATTTAGGGGTAGGAAAACGACAAGGAGAAGTCCCCCACCTCGTCGGTGAACATTTTTTACAACATTTTGGCATTCAATCTAACACCCTTGAAGCTCATGCCTTCACTCATCTGAATTATATCGAAGCCGCTCGCCAATATGGCAAAGTAGGCGGTTTTGCCCATTTAGCCACACTGATCAAACAACTACGCGATAACTATGGGCGCGAAAAAACCTTATTACTTGACGGCGGCGATACTTGGCAAGGCTCGGCCACGGCCTACTGGACACAGGGACAAGATATGGTCGGCGCTTGTAATTTATTAGGTGTGGATGTGATGACGGGGCATTGGGAATTGACTTACCCAGCAAAGCAAATACGCGCTAATATTGATAAATTGGAAGGCGAATTCATTGCCCAAAATATCTTTGTCAAAGAAGAAGCCCTATTTGACAATGCACCAGCCTTTGATGAAGACAGTGGCCTCGCCTTTAAACCTTATACAATGCGCGAATTAGGAGGAGTCCGAGTAGCCATCATTGGTCAAGCTTTCCCCTACACGCCCCTCGCCAATCCACCGCGATTTATCCCCGATTGGACATTTGGCATTCGTGAACAAGAATTACAAAGCTTAGTTAATACCATTCATCAGCAAGAAAAACCCGCTATTGTCGTCTTACTTTCACATAATGGCATGGATGTCGATTTAAAAATGGCGGCACGGGTAACAGGCATCGATGTCATTTTAGGCGGCCATACTCACGATGGGGTACCGCATCCACAAACCGTTAGAAATCGCGACGGTAGCACCCTAGTCTGCAATGCAGGCTCTAACGGCAAATTTATTGGCGTACTGGATTTTGCCGTTAAAAACGGTAGAATCAAAAACTACCAATACCGCTTACTGCCCGTTTTTTCTAATCTGATTGAACCTGACAAAGCCATGCAAACCTATATTGACAAAGTGCGTGCGCCCTACCTCAAGCAATTGAATCAAAAACTGGCGACAACTGAACAACTGCTTTATCGGCGCGGCAACTTCAATGGCAGCTTTGATCAACTCTTATGCAATGCATTGCGTATTCAAAAGGATGCTCAAATATCCCTATCCCCCGGATTTCGTTGGGGAACGACAATCTTACCAGGGCAAGACATCACTTTTGAAGACATTTTAAACCAAACCGCCATCACTTACCCAGAAACCTACGTGCGAGAAATGCGTGGTAGCGATATCAAGCGTATTTTAGAATACGTCTGTGCTAACCTATTTAATCCTAATCCCTATCGACAACAAGGTGGCGATATGATACGAGTTGGCGGCATGGACTACGTCTGCGATCCCACTCAAAATATTTTTAAACGTATCAGCGATATGACTTTAGACGACGGCACCCCAATAGACATGAACAAATCCTACAAAGTCGCCGGTTGGGCAACCGTTGAGCGACAATCACCGGGCCAACCGATCTGGGAAATCGTCACCAACTACCTACAGGATCATCAAACTCTCAAACTGGACAAAATCAACACACC
>JAYQWI020000542.1:0-3078 GCA_035871815.2 Candidatus Parabeggiatoa communis | reverse complement strand
GTTTTTGAAATAATGCGCCCCGCTAAAAAACAAGATGGATTAGCCTTATTGGATTTATCAGCAGATTAATAATCCTCATATGAGGCCAAAAAATAGCGCAAAAGCACTACCCAAAAAAATAACACTAAAGACGCAAAAGCGGCATACGAGATTTTCTCTTTTTTAGCGCCCTTTAGCGCCCTTCGCGCCTTTTGCGTTTACTTTCCTATAATTAAAATGGGATCGGTCTAGGCTGCCTCTTGTCCTTTTTTTTGTAGCCTGTCATAATACGCCCTCTCTTTTATCAGTTATCAGTTATCAGTTATATTGGAGTTCAAAATTTATTTTGAGTACTATAATCCTCAATGTGAGGCCATTAAATCGCCGCTTCACACTGAACAGCTTCGCTAAAGATTGCTTTTAGATCGAGGCCTCCTGTCATCATTGATTACTGATAATTGAATAGCAGTTTAACTGATAACTGATAACTTCCCCTTGTCTTTAGTTTAAGTGTGGCAAGGTGAAGCGCATTTAAATCACACTTAAATTTAATGTTATTTATTTTTTAGGTATAAAAATTATATTTAATTTTAAAATCAATGACTTATAAAAAAAATGATAGTCGAGTGATATTAAATTGGATAAGGAACCGAACCTAGTTGACATTGTGGCCAAAAAGTTAGTTAGATAATAAAACGGGCTAAAAAAGCCTGTGCCCTTTTTAAGGAAAGTGGTTGACAATTACCTCACGGGTGATTTTACGCCCCTTGAGCAAACTAAAAAGGCGGTGGCTAATAGGTCAGTTTATAAGCTTAATTGAATGCCCATTTTGTAATGAACGGGGTTTAGTGAGGTTTGTTGATAAATGCACTGGACGATTTGAAAATACACCATGCCCTCATGATCCTGTGGAAATTGAGGATATGAGAAAAGGGCGACAGATTGATGCAGTAAAGTCGTCTCAATTTAAAAGCATTGGCGAGATTTTATCGCGGCGGGACAAGGAAGTGGATGAAGTGCCGTTTTGAATTATGCAAGGGCTGGGTACAGGGCTATCGTTCTATAAAGCATTGTCCTTCAACGCTATTGAGAAATTACCCTTATTGGAGAGTTTAATTTAAGTCATTGATTTAACAGTGGAAATGTTAAAACCGAGAAATCATAAAAAATAGATTAAAATTATATTTATGAATAATATTAAAATGCACAAGCTGTCATTTCTGGTTACATCATATAAAGATGATTGTGGCTGGGTTCTATATAATTGGGCAAATACACAAAATATAGTTATTGATGATAAATTGCATCCGCTTTATCAGTTACTTGAAGAAGGAAATGCTAGGGTGAAAGTTCTTCCATTTTTGATAGATGGTGATGATTCAGATTTTAAATATTTACAAGAAAATTTATTTATTGTTGATAATGACGATGAAGCAATAAAATATGTGGAGCATAAATACCATACTGCAAATCACAATGACACACTAGATATAATACTCATGCCAGTTAATCAGGCGTGTAATTTTGATTGTATATACTGTTATGAAGACCACTCTATTAAGCATAGGATGGTTGATTATGATGCAAACGCCATACTTAAATTTATACAAGGACATCAACTGTGTAAATTAGGGGTTGATTATTTTGGTGGTGAGCCTTTATTAAATAGTAGATTTATTTTATTTTTCAATAAAATAGCTCTTGAGTACAGTAAGAACCATTCAATTGAATTTACCTCATCAATGACAACTAATGGATATTTGTTAACTGCTGATTTGTTTTTAAAGCTACTCAATGTAAAGGTGAATAATTTCCAAATTAGTCTTGATGGAATGCAAGTCGATCATGATAAGTTAAGACCACTAAAAAATGGACGTGGAACTTTTAGTCGAATATATAATAATTTAGTCGAAATTTCTAATCTTCCAAAAAAATATGAGTTTATAATTATTGTTAGGATTAACTTTAATGAAGAAACTGCAAGCCAAGAAAAACAGAAGCAATTTCTTGAAAAACTTAAAGCTGGTTTCGGATATGATGAGCGTTTTGTAATAAACCCCCATGTTATAGTAAACTGGAAAGGCCATGTTGACGAAAATACTAACTTGTATATTCCAATACCAAGAGGAAAAAAAGTTGAAGGTGAATACAGAAACAATTTAGTGAGCCATAAGTTAAATCCATTTAATATGGTAAATTACAGTGGGTTAGAATCAAATTCCTGTTATGCTGATAAAAAAAATACTTTTGTTATATTTCCATCTAAAAGCTCTAAAAATTCAGATGTCCTTCCAGTTCAAAAATGTACAATTGGGATTTTTGACGATTTTAATTCAATAGGTCATATTGACCATGATGGTCAGTTATTCACTAATAATAATATTTCAAAATGGGTAACTGGCAGTCCATTTAAAAAAGAAGAATGCAAGAAGTGCTTTTTTGTATTAAACTGCTATGGAAGTGCTTGTCCTTTAAATACTATAAGGACAAACATGGTCAAGTGTCCTGATGAAAAATATAAGGAGGTAGAAACGGTAAAAGAGATAATGAGTTTTATTCAGAGTGCCAATTAAGCACATAATCAAATCAACAGTAATATCTGGAGATAATATGAAAATCCAAAAAATCCAAAAAATAAAAGCTAAAAGCTTTAAGGTCGGTAAAAGTCTTATAGAGGTAACAAAGCCACTAAAAGGCAACAATGTAGCAAGAACTCGCCTTAAAACGGGTGATTGCTGTACATAAACAAGCCTAACAAATCGTTCAACGCAGACTTTTACGGCGCAAAAATCCGCGCCGTAAAAAGCTGGTCGGCGTTAGCTTTAGCTCGTAGGTTGGAATGAGCTTGCGAACTCCAACGCTAAAAACTCAATTTATTTTCAAGGTTTGTTGGACTTCGCAAGCTCAGTCCAACCTACGAGCTATCATCTGTGAAGAGCATCCAGAAGAGGCTATTTGTCAATGAATGGGAACCGGGCAGATAAATGTCATTTTGTCTGCCCTGTCTAATCACATTTCTACCCCATTTTCTAATTTCAAACCAGCAATACGGGAAAAATGACGTTGATTATTGGTCACTAAAATAGCATCTAACCGGAG
>JAYQWI020000541.1:0-1999 GCA_035871815.2 Candidatus Parabeggiatoa communis | reverse complement strand
GTTAGCGGTATCGGTGCCATGATGATAAGGGGTACCAAATAGGATTTAAATTGGGCCACCACTAGGAGATAAATCAAAATCATGCCGACGGCGTAAGCAATCCCCATGTCACGAAACGTTTCATACGTGATTTGCCATTCGCCATCCTGTAGCGGTAAGGAATTAAAGGATGACGAACACTTATGTTTACCCTTGTTACACGAAATTGAATCATACCCTGATATATTTTAATTTCGGGCTACCTTTTCTCTTCTAAACATACTGAAAAAATCGAAAAAGTCTGTAAGTCATTGATTTTTTGTTAGGCATATTTTTGTAAGTCATTGAAAATATTGGATACAAAAAAGTTTTCCGAAGTTTTCCGAAACAGACATAACCTTCTTAACTAAAATAATCTTCCAACGAAGAACCTTCTCTAACAGTATCCAAAGTAAAGCAATGGAAACCACCACCAAAAAGTCTACGATGACGATGACGAACCGGAACCGTTGTAAAGCCATGCTTTTCCAAAGTCTTGATCAGTTCGGGGAAGAGTGAATTGACAATCACAGTTTCTTCATCAACGGATAGTACGTTCAGATCGATAAATTTACTCGTTAAAATTAAATCATCATCTTCATAGGAGGGAAAAATATTATCTGTTGGTTCTGGCGCGTAAATTTTATCCCACTTTTGCAACGCTTTAGGCAGCTTGTCCACAATACTGGGATTACGCAGCAAAAGTGTGCCCGGTTTTAAAGGTAGGATAAGACTGTCAATATGGTTGTCCGCAAACCGATACAGCCGATGAAACCGGAACTTGTCCCCCAAATGACGTTGAAACCATTGCAAGCCTAACTCATGGTTTTCGGTAGCAACATTGACCAGAATGTCTTTACCAAAGCGAATACATTGGGCCGCATCAATCATCATCTCAAAGCCAACGTCAAACTCAGAAGTTTTTTGGGGATAAACCTCCTGAATACATGGATTCGTTTCTCCTGAAACATAAGAGGTATCAAACGATTGGTCACTCATAATCGGTCTGGGCATCGATGTCCAGCCTGAACCGCCCTTGAAATATTCATAAAAAACCGGCTTCAAGAGATCATTTTCAAAGTACCTTGCTCTGACTTGAGGAGCGGTTTCTATGATCTCATTGCCCATGATGATCGCTTGATCACGCACGTTTAAGGCCGGCAGTCCCGTTGCCTCCCAATAAGGCGTTTTGAAACTGATAACCTGATTTAAGGGAATGGGACGGTGTACTTTAACCCCAAGTTTTGCCAAGGTATTAGAAAGTTCTTCCACATCTTCGGCGAGTTCTTCAACATACCGCCTTTGCAATTTTTTTGTTGACGGTTTCTGTTCATCAGCCGTTGCCTTTTCATAAGTGGGATAATAAAAGGCAGAGTTCGCCACATCGTGAAAAAAGAGTTTGAAAGAAAGTTCCAATTCTGGCAACTCATAATTAATCGGTGAACCAACAATAATCTCTTTTAAGGGAGACCATTCGTCAAAACTGTTTACCATCATAAAATGTCAATTTTCTCTGGTTTAATTTTCGTTCAAAGAGGAATCTGGCCAAGTATAGCGGAAATCATACCTGCCAGGGGATAGAATGTCATTCGGGTCCAAAGTTTTTTTCAGTTGATGAAGCAGCTTTCCATAGTCATCTTGGGGTTGAGGCAGTTTTGTCATGGCATCTATTCCCAGTCGATAGGGGATATAGCCCGCTTCGTTCAATTTTTCGAGCAGCGTATTATGACAGTTTAATGCCTGCTGATCCTCTCCAGAAACTTCTCTGTCATAAACAATGCCTACCGTGATGATAATACTTCTATCAGTCGCACAATTCAAACCGATATTGGGTTCAAATTGATGTGCTATGACAACTTCCTCAATAATTTTTAAGGCATTCATGACATGTTTGCCATCAAATGGCACGAGGGGTGAACACCATATCAGTCCACAAAGGTCTCTATTTGGATTGATATCTGTTGGGACGGGAAATCGCTTT
>JAYQWI020000540.1:0-9393 GCA_035871815.2 Candidatus Parabeggiatoa communis | reverse complement strand
ATCTTTTTAATTCGTTTATCCCAGTAATTCGTTGTACTACATTTATTCCTTGCGAGAGATGAGGTTGGCAATCATCATTCCCACCAAACTCCCTATCAAGGTACCAATAACACCGGCTATTGCCGCGCCTAACATCGCTCCCCCTATTATACTCGTGAAATATCTCCACTCTGTTTGATACTGCTTGACTTCTTTGTAATCTATCATGCTTTTTTCTCCTGTGTTCAGTTATCAAAACTTGAGTAGACTACTCCATTGATTATTTTAGGCTTGATTTATCGAAATAAATAACGCAAAAGACGCAAAAAGGCGCAAGGGAACGTAGGGGCAATCCCTTGTGGTTGCCCCCCTATAATCATTAATAAGAACAAGGGGTATATTGTTCTTGCGATGGCATAACCATATAAAGCCATGAGGGACACCAATCTATATCGGATATCATTCCCTGTGTTGGATGAGTATAGTCTTGAGGCTCATTACAATACTCTGTGATCAGGCACATACCCACATCGACTATGAGAGAATTTGGAGGTGTGGCAGTGTCTTCAATTCTTGAATCAGTTGAATAAATTTTTCCTAAATCTTCGCATTTGTCACTTTTTTCAATGTCAGTTCCTGTTGAATCAATTTCTTTAACTGAACATGAGACGGAAGTTATAGAAATTTTCCAAGGTATGTTATGCGATTGTGTTGCTATTATTCCATTCTCATCACCTGGTTTTTTTTCATCAGGCTTAAAAAAATAGTTGATTGCTTTGCCTCGCAGTTCAGAGTCAACCAAGTCATTATGCTGCATCATGATACGGAGAGTAACGTGCGGTTCCAAGACATATTGGACTTCTTTTATCAAAGGATCAGCCTTATCCCGCAACAATTGCTTAGCAAAATCTTCAACTTCTTTTTTTAAAGCAGCATAATCAGTATTTGCAGAGTCTTCTAGGACAGTTTTGAGGCTTTGCCATACCAAAGAAGTATAATATTTTTGTAAATCTCGTCGGGTTTGTGTGGCCCAGCCGCTTAAGTTGTGATCTGAAGGGTGGAGCAAGGTTTTTTCTGTCACTTCAAATACCATATCACCTTCAGGATTGTTTAACCTAAGTTGATAGGTGTAATTATCAGTTCCCACTTGAACAGTCGGTATAGTGACAAGGTTTGTCAGATCGGTGTAAGTCGCATCATCTGGTAGAGGTGTGGTTTCTGGCAGTACATGATGCTCACACAAACTAAAAAAGTCCTCACGACTTTGACATAAGGTGGCTTGGTAAATCATTGTCACACCTTCTTTTGAGACGACTATTCTGGGGATGTGTAACTGCTCAAGTTCAAAAGACGGCTGAGGATAACACCGTCCTAAATCCTTCATATAGCCCTGTTTTTCCTGAAATGAAACGGTTTGTTCAGGAGAACAATAGGCGGGTAGGTTTCCATTAAACGGCGGCATAACCATTTTAAACCAAGGACAACACCACTCCTTATCGAACAACAGGTCTGCCTTAAATTTCAAACCTTGAGGATTTTGGCAATATTCTGTGATAACGGTCATTCCAAAATCTGGGACAATTGGGTGAGTAGCGATTGGAACTGTTGACTCTATCGAATTAAATCGCCATTGCGCTGCTTCGGGAGAGTAAGTATAGACAATTGTCTTTCCTTGAAGCTCTTTTTCAAGCAAATTATTGGTTTGCAAGGTTAGCTTCAGGCTGTTATGTGGTACATAATCAACCGGATAATGTATAAAAGGATCCGCACCGCCCTTCAATAATGTTTTAACAAACGAATCAAGCTCGGCTTGTGAAGAAGCTGTACAAAGGATGTTTTGAATTTCCTGGCCTACTCGAATGGCATAATTCCTTTGTAAACTTAAACGGGCTCCGGTTGATTTTGAAAGAGCAGATGCCAAGGCGTTAGGCACATTGCTCGTCAATACTGCCACAGATATCATCAAGCAGTACATTTTAATGGCGCGTGGCCACAATTTCATCAGTATATTTTCCTTTTTTTAAGTTGATAAGTACTTGATAAGTACTGAAGCACAAATAAACCGGTATTTTACCGCAAAGGGCATGAGCAAGGGATTGCCCCTACGCGCAGCCATGTAGGGGCATGTGGTTGCCCCTGGTTGCTTCTATTAAAATACCTGAAAATTTATGGTTCAGTACTTATTAATTAGCAATAAAAAACAACAAGGTGAGTGTATGGGGTGACGAGATAGAACGCCAATTAAGCCATCAGTAATCAGTTTTAATCAGTTTCATCAGTTCAATCAGCGTTCTATCAAATCCGGTTAGTGAATCGGAATCGCTTTTTGCAGTTCAAATTCATCGGGATTCGTTACCATGCCCATATCAATTTCATAAAAGATACGGCTGTTCTTGCCCAGTTCGACAAAGGGAATATTGAGAAATCCAGTCGTCTCATCAAAAATGCTATCCCCCAATTTACGAACTGCATTGTCAGATGTTTTTATCTCAACCAGTTTGAAGCGCAACGGATTGTGACCCTCAAGCGCAGACAATTTAACTTGATAAATCACATCCTTCTCATGATTTCCCTTTAATGCCACTGTTGGAATGTCTAATTCACCCTTTTCAACGTGATAAATCGAAGGTTGCGCTAAATCCGTTACAGGTTTTTGTGGTGCTGGCGGTGCTGGTTCATTATCTGTCTTGGGAGGCTGATTGTCATTGTCACTTCCAAGCGAGGTGATCATATTGTTTAGGCGACTACTGAGACTCGCAACGGCGGTTTGTTGCAGTGGTGTATTTGAAATCACTTCTAAACGAGCCTTTTTATTGCCCAGTGACGTGGGTTCAAAACTGACATCCACTGTACAATCTGTTTTGGGTGCTAGTTTTTGAGATGAACAGCCGTTATAGCGAATTTGAAATTCACCCGGATTATCACCTGCTAGTATCACGTTATCAATCTTCAAATCGCTATGACCCGTATTAGAGATTGTAAAAGTCTGTCGTTGTGACTTGATATTACTGGCAGCCTGACGCAGACTTAAACGCCCACCTGTCACATTAACAGTCTCCAATCCGGGAATACGTTTCGCTGAAGCTAAAATATGCTTTTTCACTTCAGGTAGGCTTAAATTAGGATAAGCTGACCATAATACGGTGACAGCTGCAGTGACATAAGGGGCCGCCATTGATGTACCGTTATCTTCTTTGTATGGGTCTTTGGGATCTGCGGTCATCTTAATTGGATAGGTACTCTTAACTCTTCTACCCAATGCACACAAATCGACACTCGTTTTACCAAAATTGCTAAAATCGGACAAACTACCATCTTGTTCGACTGAACAAACAGAGATAATATTATCCAAATCATAACTCGCTGGATAATAAGGTAAAGCATCATTATCTTGTCTGAAGTCATTACCTGCAGCCGCAATAAATAAGCGCCCTTCATTAGCCTCTATTTGGATCGCATTGGCTAAATCTTGATCAAAAGTGTTTCCACCACTCCAACTGTTATTGGTGCATTTAATACCCATGGTTTTGGCATTTTTTTGGACATATTCTAATGCCCGAATCGCGTTAGAATAAGAACCAACGCAATCAGTACCATAACGTCCTATTTCAGGTGTCAGGATTTTCAGGGCTATAATTCTAGCTGGCCATGTTTCGTCCTTTAAGGTGACCCCCCTATTTTCATCATTCTTAGCGAGGTTTGCCGCAATACCTGCAACGTGAGTACCATGACCACAATCGTCCGTTGGTTCGCCATTATCATTGACAAAATCATAGCCATGCACATCATCCACGTAGCCATTGCCATCGTCATCAAGATTGTTATCTGGAATTTCGCCGAGATTCGTCCAAATGTAGGGCTTTAAATCAGGATGAGTATAATCAACACCCGAATCAATCACTGCACATAATACAGGTTCTTTTGTTTCGATGCTGACAGATTCCTCTTTATCCCGACTCTTGCGCCGCAACAAGTTATCATTCATTGTTCTGATATCCTGAGCGCGTATTACATAGTCTGGACGAATAGAGACAATCCCAGAAAAAGCTTGACGGCTTTGTGTTGCGATAGCCTCTTCAACGTTTTCAACTTGCCAAACTTCAGCATTAATTGAGGCCAAGGCATTGATAAATTGGGCCTGATAAAATTCTCTAAGATAGGCTCTTATCTCAGTTGAAGTTCCTTCACTGAATTTGACTATCACCAGACCAGGCCAATATTCTGCTCGCTTTCGAGTACGACGGGTTTCAGGTACCGATCTGTCTTCTGAAGAAGAGGAGCCACTGGAGTCTGTTTCATCTACACTTTCAGCAACGGGTTCTAAGTCTGAAGGCAATGAAGCACCGGGCTCTGTTTCAGGAACAGCTTCAGATTCTGATGGCGATGGAACAGCCGGTTCAGTTTCAGAAACGGGTTCCGATTCTGAAGGAGGAGGCTCACTGGGTTCTGGTTCCGTTTTAGGAAGAAAGCTTTCCGGTAAACTAAACGTATGGGTTTGTGGCTCAATAGAGAGGGTACCCGCGATCTGATAAGAATCAATCACATTAGCCTCACTGTCTACCCCATTATTATCAGTCACAACTAAACTGAACTGATAAAAGCCCACTTGCTCAAAGAGATAGCTTATCTTCGGTTCTTCATTTTCAAGTCTCTTTTCATAACCACTATCATTGGTGATAGTCCAAGTATACTTTTCAAGTTTGCCATCGTTATCATGAGATTCGCTGGCATCTAAGATCACTTCTAAGGGTATTCTCTCGCCCTTGTTGTCTAGGCTGGGTAAAACTTTAGCCTTAGCAATAGGCCTTTCGTTGGCTATCTCAATTTTAGCGATCTCATCTTTATCCCCAATCTTAAAAACAACCCGATCACTGTTTTCATCGTCGTTGTCCGTGACGAATAAACTGATTGTGTAAGTACCTGATTGTTCAAGGGTAAGCATTGTTTGTGCGGATGAAGTCGATTTTTCAAATCCAAAACCCTTCTCATCATGGCTGGCTAACCAAGTGTATTGCGTAATGCTGCCATCCTCATCAAAAGAATCGCTCCCATCCAAATTCAAGGTTAAGGGTGCAAAACCTTTATGGGGGGAAACAGAGTTAATTTTAGCGTGTGGCCGGGTTAGTTTTCGGCTGACTTCGACTGTCACCCTGTCTTCGCTTGTCACATCATCCTGATCTGTGACTTGAAGTGTCACCACATAACGGCAAGAGGCCTTGTTATCCATTGAACCCAAAAAGGACATATTGGCATTTTTGGCCGTATTATCATCAAACCCAACACGGATTTCATCGCAGCCTTCACTACTCTCATGATGTAATTCAGTTACCCATTTATAGCCTAAATAGTTTAGCGATTCCTTGGGTTCAGAGTATGTTGCATCCAGTTTAACCTCTTCCCCTATGACAACTTGAGTTGGAGATACCACAGCTTTTGCAATTAACGCATTGACCGTGATAGTCTGTCTGTGAGGTGTGCTGGTTTCACCACGGCTATTAACAACTCTCAAGCTAATGGTGTGGTCGCCTTTTTCATAAAAAGACTGTGTTATCTTTTGCCCCTTTTGTGTTGCAGGGCGACCTTTGACTTCCCATTGATAATCAACAATAGACTCGCCAGTTGAACAACTGGCATCCAATTCTACTTTCAAGGGCTGTCCCTTGGCCACATGCCCTTCTAATCGAGAGGCCTCAAAACAAGCCTCAAAACCCTTTACCGTTACTGTTGCCACATCTTCAAGTGTGTCACTGACACTGTCGTTATCCGTCACCTTCAAGCTGATGGTATATTTGCCCGGTTCGTCAAGTAACAAGCTCACTCGCTCACCATACAAGTCTAGCAAGTCTGGCGGTTCCTTTTCGCTAGAAGATACTGTCCATTCGTATTCTTCAATATCGCCTTGTGAGCTACTGGCATCCAATGTGACTCTCAAAGGTACAAAGCCCTCAAGGGGGTAAACTTGGGCCTTAGCCACAGGTTTAGCCCATACTGGGGTTGCTATCATGAAAAGTAGTCCGAATAGGACACTTAAAAATTTAAAGTCATACATGTTTCTCTCCTATCCTTTTAAGGTATTAAAGAAAAGGTTATCCTGCGTGGATTGAAATAGATAACACTTTGATTTTATTAAAATAAGCGTAAATCATGACAATCTAGTATGTCACGCAAAAGTATTTGCGCGCAAAAACTTTTGCGTGACATATCAGCGTTCTATCATCTTATCCACATTGCATCACTGCCCATTTTTGGTTCATAAAACATTCCTCATTATCTTCTGTTAATGCGCTGATGTGACTGATCAAACTAGATATCCACGGTTCAATAATGAATCAGTGTTAATCCGTTTTATCATGACAATCAGCGTTCGATTTGAGTTTTATAGCCAAATGCTAACAAGCAACCAGCATTGTGAAAGCCGCGATGATTCACGGCTTTCACAATGATCTCTATAGACATCCTAAATGAGTTGTCAATTTGCTCCCACGAATTTAAACGCTTTCAAGCCGATTTATCTTCACGAATCATTTAGGCGCACTATATTCCTCAACTTGGAGTTCCACCAATTCGATAACCACGATATCTTGGTTGTTATCTTTGTTGGCAGTATAGGGATTAAGGCATACTGGGGCATCTTCATTGTTTTTCCTATTTTTCAAATCTTCCCCAAAGATTCCCACAGCAAGCGCCAAGTAATGGGTACCTAACCAAGCTTCTCCCTCAATTGGAATGTCCATCAAACTAAAATGGCGTTTTTGGAAATCAAATGAGATGATAAAGGGGGTAAAGGGTTGTTCCGCATCAATAGGCTTCAATCCCATTGGATTATCACTGGTACGGTGCATGCTATTGAACCAGGTTACCGCTTCTACTTCAGGGGCTCCTTTAAGTAAAGTGGGTGCTAATTTACCTGGAATAACAATAGCCGCATAGAGATCGAGTACTCTATCAAACTCCCCAGCCTCATTTTTTTCAGCACAATGGCGAACTAGGGTAGGATTAAAATAAAGCTTGAAACCTAAATTGAGTCTATCCCCAAGTTTCTTCTGTGCGATCAATCTATCAGGGGCTTCAGATGAGCGTTCAGCGCCCGATAAAACGAATTTCAACAAGGGCCCAACAGTGAACTTGAGTGTATCGGGTTTGCCACTCTCTAACCCATTCTCATCTTTTACCATGAGTGTAATGGTACATTCACCAGGGTCGGTCAATGTGATATCAAACTCTTCTTTCGAGCCCTTGTTAGTATTCTTGACGATATCACCCACGTCATTAATGACTTCGCAAGAACTCTCCCATGTATATTCCGTTATAGGCACAGGCACATTTAATGACGACTTAGACAAACTAGCATCAAGTATTAGCTTCATAGGTGTGTCGCCATAGTAATGCTTTTCTCCCAGTTTAACCCGTCCCACTTTTCTAGCTCCGACTTCCACAATTTTCGGCTCTATGATCTTGATGCGAGGAATGGGACGCCAAGTGAGCGTCACAGAAGTGGTGTCTTCGTCATTTGTCACATCCATCACACCCATAGGATCAGTTAATTCAAGTCTGGGCGTATAGATACATATTGCGTCCTTTAAGCCAGCTAAATCTATGCTAGCTGTTGCACTAAATGAAATCTGAGTCTGATAAGTCGTATTATCAGTAAAAAGAGCCCTAATTTCTCCGCAGATAGGCGCATTGTCAGTCGCGCCTATCATACTCCATTTGTACTTTAAGGAATCAGAATCAGAATATACCCCTAAATTAGAAGGGACAGAATCCATTTGAATCTCTTCACCAATAGCGACTTGATTTGTTTCAATTTCCACTTTTGAAACAAGTTTACCGACATTAATTGTCTGTGTCGCAGCTTTGCTAATAGCATGTCCCTTTTCGTCAGTGATTCTCAAAGATAGGGTATAGTTATCCTTCTTGTCGAGCTCTATTGTGGAGCTTATGGAATTACTACCGACAGGATTACTATCTAATTCCCATTCGTAGTTGATAGCGCCTGTTGAACAACTGGCATCCACATCCACTTTCAAAAACCAGTTTTCAGCTATATTTCCGTAAAACGCTTTGCTTCTGGAATCCGCCATAATGCCTATTTCCTTCACGGCTTCAGGACAGTCATCAGGCTTATCTCTTTTGCAAGCCATTAGGGTGGCATCATAACAAGCTTTAGCACTACAATCGTTTCTTACCGTCACAACAGCAATATCATCATCGGAACCTCCCTCATGGCCAATGATTTCCAAAGTTATGGTATACTTACCAGGTTTTTCGGGAGATATCCACTGAGTTTTGCTTCCGTATAAAGGTTCATTTACCATTAGACCATCAGAGTCGAGGAATATCCATTTATGCTCCTTGATCTGGCCTTCCGATCCTCTACCATCAAGTGTAATAGTCTCCTGAGGACAAATACGCAAATATTCGATATCTTTCGAGATAACTGCCTTCAGAACATCTGAGGATGGCGGTGGCACTGTCTCACCACTATCCGTTTTCTTCCTCACATCAACCTCGCCTCCTTCTTCAGTCGTCGCTGTAGCCACTATGCTTTGAGCGCGAATAACACCACCCTCATCTTCCACTTTCATTTGAATGCGGTAGGTGCCGGTTCCAGGCGGTAACGATAAGGTTGTTTCCTTGCCAATGGCCTGTGCAATGATTTCTCCCTTATCATTAATCGCTTCCCATTTGACATACTTATCCTCAATATCGCCTAATTCACTGGCATCCAGTTCAAGCACTGACTCTGAATCGTCTTCAGAAGGGGATACTTTGACCTTTTCAATATCCAGCGGCTTATCACTACCACCACTTCCCCCGTCATCTTTCCTTGGGATGGTTACTGTTGCTACCTTTTTGGCGGTTGCTGTCTGACCATTTTTGTCCTTCACTGTGAGACCAATGGTGTGTTCTCCCGGGGTGTCGAACAAAAAGAGGGGCTGTTTGCCGTAGGCGATTTCGCCATTAGAGGCTTGCCATTTGTACTCCACTATATTGGGATCGTCACCAGCACTGAGTCTCACTTGTTTCACGGGTTTACCCTCACTATTCGTGAAGGATTGCTCGATGGGTTCCGCAATAGCCGGTACCACTGGCGGCGCGGCAGGCGGTGGCACATTGACTCTCGCGACGTTTGGCGTGGTGGTACTCAAGCCATGTTTATCGGTCACTGTCAAATTAACACTGTAATCCCCCGGCTCTTTGAACGACAGAGTGGGCTTTTGACCATAAAAAACCTTTCCACTGGATGTCGTCCATTTATACTCGATGATATCGGGATTGTCACCAGCATTCAGGGTGATCTTTTTCCCAACCGTTAAACCTTCACCTTTAGTGTCTTCCTCATTCACGACATTCACTGGTGGCGCTGGGGGAGGTGGTGTCACGGGTTCAGGCTTGACGAGGACTGTGGTG
>JAYQWI020000539.1:0-12033 GCA_035871815.2 Candidatus Parabeggiatoa communis | reverse complement strand
CCATCACACGAAAAATGCTGATTAATCATAACGATTCACTGAAGACTTGTATTTTGTGTCTATTTTATGTTTTGATCAGGGCTGTTTATATTGAATACTCTATTCCTTAATTATGTCAAAAAAACAAGCATTAACAACGAGTTGTGAATTTTTCCCGCCGCGCACTGATAAAGCAATGTTAAAATTGCATCAGATTCGTGAACAGTTGCAAGTGTTGCAGCCGGCTTATTTTTCGGTGACTTTTGGGGCCGGGGGTTCCACCCAGGAAAAAACGTTTGAGACGATTGTTGACATTCAAGAGCAATCCGATTTTGATGCCGCCCCCCATTTGTCTTGTATTGGTAGCACCCGTGAGAATATTCTTAAATTATTGCAAGAATATCAGGCGCACGGTATTCGACGGATTGTCGCTTTACGGGGCGATCAACCCTCTGGATGGGCCGGGCCTTTAGGGAAATTTCGCTATGCCAATGAATTGGTTGAATTTATTCGCGCTGAAACGGGATCGCATTTTCATATTGAAGTCGCTGCCTATCCAGAATGTCATCCGCAGGCGCAGAGTGCTAAGGCCGATTTGGATTTTTTTAAGCAGAAAGTGCAGGCCGGGGCGAATAGTGCTATCACGCAGTATTTTTATAATGCAGATGCCTATTTTCGCTTTGTAGACGGTTGCACACAGCGTGGTATTGATATACCCGTTGTACCTGGCATTATGCCCATTAGTAATTTTGAACAATTGGCCCGCTTTTCAGATACGTGTGGGGCAGAAATTCCACGTTGGTTACGCGGGAATTTGAAAGATTTAGAGACCGATAAAGCGGCCTTGCAAGCCTTTGGCGTGGATGTCGTGACGACATTATGTGAACGTTTATTGGCCGGTGGGGCACCGGGTTTGCATTTCTATACGCTGAATCAGGCGAAATTGACTTTGGAAATCGCAAAACGTTTAGATTTGTTTTAGGCATATCCAAAAAATAAATTGTCGGCTCACGCAGAGCCGCAGAGCCGCAGAGAATGAGATAAATTAAACTAACCGGCTTGAATTGCCTTTTGGGATAATTATTTTTTTGGTATTCCTAAACCCAAAGAATCACCCTGAACGACCCTATTCTTGAGATAATTTCATTTTTTCAGGTAATCGCACAATAAAGGTTGAACCTTTTCCAAATTCACTTTCGACAGAAATCGTGCCGCCCATCATTTCCGTAAACTGTTTAGTAATCACTAAACCTAACCCGGTGCCACCATGCTTGCGGGTTGAAGAGGAGTCCACTTGGCTAAATAACTGAAATAACTGACTTATTTTTTCAGATTTAATGCCAATTCCCGTATCTGTAATAATAAAGTTAAACCATTTATAACCTTGTTCGCTTGTGCTAGTCACTTTTAAGGTAATCAGGCCGTTGTCAGTGAATTTAGCAGCATTACTTAACAGATTTAATAATATTTGACGCAGTTTTGTGGCATCAACAAACATTTCGCCAAGATCGTCACTGATGCTGGCTTGAAAAGTATTACCTTGTTTATCCATGAGTGGCTGAACAGAGTGTATCATTTCATTAATGACTTGAGAGAGCGCAAAAGTCTCACAATGAAATTCCATCTTGCCCGCTTCAATTTTCGTGATATCCAGCACATCACTAATCAAACTCAGCAGATGTTTAGCAGCTAACCCAATTTTTTCCAAATCAGGCTTCAAATCATCATAACCTAAGTCACTGGCTTCTTCTTCAATCATTTCACTATAGCCAATAATCACGTTCAAGGGCGTTCGCAATTCATGGCTCATATTGGCCAGAAACTGACTTTTTGCCAAATTCACTGATTCTGCCTTCTCTAAAGCCCATCTGATCTTTTCTTCCATCTGCTTGCGCTCAATAATTTCTTGTTGCAGCAATTTATTACTTTCTAACAATTCAGTGGTGCGTTCATTAACTTTACTTTCTAATGCGAGTTCTATCCGATTATGCAGACGTTCTTGTTGGATAAAGCGCAAATAAGTCTGAATTTTGCTAATTAATTGAGGTGTATCAATGGGTTTAGTCAGATAATCTGCTGCCCCGATACCATAACCTTTTTTCTTAAATTCTTCCGACTTATAAGCTGCCGTTAGAAAAACAATGGGAATATGTCGCGTCTTCTTTCGCGACTGAATGATTTTGGCGGTTTCAAAACCATCCATTTCTGGCATTTGCACATCAAGGATAATCAAGTCTACATTTTTTTTCATAAGAATATTTAAAGCGGCTATACCTGATTCCGCATTAAAAACCTTGACATTCTCAATGTATTCATTAATAAGACTATGCAAACTCAATAAATTATTCTGATTATCATCAACAATCAGTATTTTAAGGGCTTCAGTTGTTGTTAACACTTTACACCTTTTTCAGTTATCAGTTATCAGTTATCAGTTATCAGTTATCAGTTATCAATTCTTTGCCCCCCGTTTTTGCGTGGAAATCATGATGCGAGTGGGTGAATTGAATCATGTCAAATCAATGGGTTATCAAACAAATCATCTTGGTTCATTTTTAATTTTTAATTTAATTTGATTTTAATCTCACGCTTTGTGCAAGGGCTTGAGTAATGAGTTGATGAATATGTAAGATTAAATCGTCTTGATTATAAGCGTTTTTTTGAAAAATCGTTTCGACATGCTGATTTAAATCCGCTTGTTCTTCAGCACTGAGATTTTTCGATGTCAAAACGACAACGGGTGTTGAATGCCATTTTTCATTGTCCTGTAAACGCTTGATAAATTCAAACCCATTCATCACGGGCATGAGCAAATCAAGTAAAATCAATACCGGTTTTTTATGATCAAGGTGTTCTAAAGCGACTTGTCCATTTTCAGCTTTAAAAACAGGCCAACCCTGGGTTTCGATGAGATTAGTTAAACATTCTCGAAAGATTTCATCATCCTCAACAACCATCACTAAACCGTGTGAATCATCACCAATGTGGTATTTTTCTAAAATAGAGACTAATTGACTACCTGCCATGGTTTTGTCAATACACTCTGTTGCCCCCATAGCGTAGCCTTTCTGTTTATCCTCTTCTATCGCAATCATAATCACCGGAATAGGCGCTAACAAAGAATCTTTTTTTATACGAGAGAGTACCTCCCATCCGTTCTGATCTGACATACGGACATCAAGCAGAATGACATCAGGCCGCAGTTTGTAAGCGAGTTTGATACCCTCATCGCCATTCGGTGCAACCGCCACGGCATACCCTAATTGACTGAGATCATTTTTAAGCAAGTCACGCACACTGGCATCATCATCAATAACCAAGACAATGCCCTCTCCTTTCAACAAACTAGAGAGTGCTGACTGAGAGGCCAATTTCTTATTATCTGGCGGTGCTGCTTTGATGTGTACTGGCAGAGAGAGCATAAAGGTACTACCCACCCCAAATTCGCTTTCGAGACAAATGGTGCCACCCATCATTTCTGCAAATTGCTTAGTAATCGCTAAACCTAAGCCAGTGCCCCCGTAGCGGCGAGTGGTGGATGAATCGGCTTGGGTAAAGGCTTTAAACAACTTTTTTTGCTGTTCTTCAGTCATACCTATGCCATTATCCGTCACGCCAAAATTAATCCATTCGCTATCACGATTCACTTCTAAACGAATCACACCTTGTTCAGTAAATTTAGCGGCATTACTGATTAAATTCAAAAGCATCTGGCGCAATTTGCCCCTATCGGTGTGCATGTTGCCTAAGTTCTCATTAAAGACGATTTTTAAGGTATTATTTTTTTTCTCAACCAGTGGTTGAAGGGTATAAACGATTTCATTGAGGGCATCGGCTAGTTCAAAAGTTTCAAGATATAAATCCATCTTACCCGCTTCGACTTTAGACAAATCAAGCACATCGTTGATCAATCCCAATAAATGCTTGCCAGAAACATGAATTTTTTTCAAATCTGGAATAAAATCAAGCTGCTCTGAGTCTTCCGCTTCTTCCTGTAACATTTCGCTATAACCTAGAATGGCATTCAAAGGGGTACGCAATTCGTGACTCATATTGGCCAAAAATTGACTTTTAGTATGGTTAGCGGTTTCCGCGACTTGTTGTGCTTGTTCAGCTTCAATTCTAGCGGATTCTGCTATCCTTTGGGCTTGTTCTGCCTGTGTTTTAGCTTCTAATAGTTCTGCTGTACGTTCCTCAACTCGGCGTTCTAATTCATGACGTGCTTTTAATAGTTCAGCCGTGCGTTCGGTTACTTTGCGTTCTAAATTGATTTTATGCTGACGATCTTGTTCAATAAAACGGACATAAGACTTAATTCGATTAATTAATTGAGGGGCATCAATGGGTTTTGTTAGATAGTCAGCCGCGCCAATCTCAAACCCTTTTTGCTGGAATTGTTCTGATTTATAAGCAGCTGTTAGAAAAACAATAGGGATATGTTGAATTTTGGGTCGTGATTGGATGATTTGAGCGGTTTCAAAACCATCCATCTTAGGCATTTGCACATCAAGAATAATCAAATCTACCCGTTTTTTAAGCAGGACTTTTAAGGCTGCTTCTCCTGATTGCGCTTGCAAAATGTGAGCATTGATATACTTTTTAATCAAAGTGCGTAAAGTAAATAGATTATTTTCGTTATCATCGACAATCAGTACATTAATGAATTCATTCATATTCAATTATCAATTACAATTATTATAGGTAGGGTAGGCAACGGGTTTTTGTTGCCCCCTTATGTTTGAGCCGTAGAGACGCACGGCCGTGCGTCTCTACAATTCGCGGGTTCGTAGAGACGGGAGGCCTCGCGTTGCGGTTAAATACCGGTTTATTTGTGGTTTAGTACTTAAAGTGGGTACGAAGAGCTGATTCATTTATATCTCTTGCCAATCATTTTATGAATCTGCAAGACTAATTCCTCTTGACTGTAGGCTTCTTTTTTCAAAATAGTTTCCACTAACTGATTTAAACGCGCATATTGTTTATCCGTTAGTTCCATAGCAGTGAGTATAACAACCGGTATAGAACGCCATTGTTCATGCTTCTGCAAATGGGATATCAATTCAAACCCTGACATCACTGGCATGGCTAAATCCAGCATAATCAAAGTCGGTTTTTGAGCATCAAGGTTAGTGAGGGCAATTTGCCCATTTTCCGCTTTAAAAACAGGCCAACCTTGACTTTCAATGAGCGCGGCTGTTGTTTCTCTTGATATTTTGTCATCATCAATAACCATACACAACCGCGTTGCCTTATCACTCACTTGGTATTTTTCCAAAATGAGTTCCAATTGTTCACGCTTAATCGGTTTATCAATATAATCTTTTGCCCCTATAACATAGCCTCTATTTTTATCCTTTGTGATTGAAATGAGCATAATTGGGCTGTCTCTCAATCGCGAATCACTTTTCAATAGAGAAAGGCATTGCCAACTTTCCATTTCTGGCATTTGGGCATCAAGAAGAATGGCATCGGGATGAAGTTTTTGAGCCAAATTGATACCTTCTGTTCCAAGGGTTGCGACAACCACCACGTAACCCAGTTGCCCTAATTTTTCTCTCAGTGAATCGCATACACTGGCCTCAGCATGAATGACTAAGACAATGCCATTACTTTCCGATGAATCAGGGGTTTCAGATTCATAAGGGATATCGAGTGCTGTTTTCTGTACAGGTAATTGAAGCGTGAATGTGCAACCTACCCCAATTTTGCTAGACACTTGGATCGTACCCCCCATCATTTCAGTGAATTTTTTGCTAATCGTGAGGCCGAGGCCCGTACCACCGTAGTGGCGAGTTGTCGAGGCATCCGCTTGCGTAAACGGTTGAAACAGTTTTTGTTGTTGCTCTGAAGTCATACCAATACCGTCATCTGCCACACAAAAAATGATCCATTCGCTATCGTGTTTGCTTTGACGTTCAATCTTGAAATAAATCAAACCCTGTTTTGTAAATTTAACAGCATTGCTTAATAAATTCAAAAGTATCTGACGCAATTTAGTCAGGTCTGTTTGCATCTTGCCCAAAACAGGAGAACGATCTAGTTCTAAAACATTGTCCTGTTTTTCTATCATGGGTTGAATCGTGCAAACGACTTCATGAAGCAAGCTATCAAGATCAACCTGTTCAATAAATAAATCCATTTTACCCGCTTCGAGTTTAGACAAATCTAGCACGTCATTAATCAGTCCTAATAAATTTTTACCGGCCGTGTGAATGTTTTGCAAATCAGAGATAAACTCGTTTTGGCCCAGTTCTTCGGCATCTTCCTCTAACATTTCACTGTAACCAATAATGGCATTTAACGGAGTACGCAGTTCATGACTCATATTGGCTATAAATTGACTTTTAGTCAGGTTAGCCGCTTCAGCCACTTCTTTGGCATACTTCAAGGCTTCTTCTACTTTTGAACGCTCAAAAATTTCTTGTTTAAGAGCTTCTTCTATTTGCTTGCGCTCAACAATTTCTTGTTTGAGTGTCTTTTCTATCTGTTTGCGTTCCTGATTCTCTGTTCTAAGTAGCTCATTAGATTTCAATAATTCTGCCGTGCGTTTTGCAACGGTTTCTTCCAACTCTTGTTTATACTGGTATTCTTGTTTTATAAAACGGAGGTACAACTTCAATCTGTTGATTAATTGAGGGGCATCAATGGGTTTAGTGAGGTAATCAACGGCTCCAATTTCAAGGCCTTTTTGTTGAAATTCATCCTTTTTATAAGCCGCCGTCAGAAAAACAATAGGAATATGTTGATTTTTGGGTCTTGAACGGATAATCTTTGCCGTTTCAAAACCATCCAACTCTGGCATTTGCACATCAAGAAGAATTAAATCCACCTTCTTTTTCAGAATGATTTTCAAAGCGGCTTTTCCTGATTGTGCCGATAAAATATCAACATGAAGATGTTGTTCAATTAAAGTTCGCAAAGCCAGAATATTATTGTCGTTATCATCGACAATGAGTATCTTTATAGATTGAGTATTTGACATATTTTTTTTAGATTGAGTGCTAACTTTAGGAATATCAAAAAATTATCCCGCAGGGCTACTCTATGCATACAAATTATTTGTAACAAACTGTCGGCTCACGCAGAGCCGCAGAGCCGCAGAGAATGAGATAAATTAAACAAACCGGCTTGAATTGCCTTTTGGAATAATTATTTTTTTGGAACTTCCTTAGTTTGCTATTTAGGTTTACGTTCCAACTTTGCAATTCAAACTAAAATTGGAACGGGCGCATTCACAAAAACATTATCAGTCATTATCAATCTTGACCGTCGCAAAATAAATTTGGAACGAAAATCGGGCCTTCAAGATTTTTCTTGATGACCCTTTTTTTAGAAATGCGCCCAGTTTGATCTTCAATAATTCACCGATACAACCAAACGCGCATCAGCGAAATCAATTTATCGGTGTCTACGGGTTTACTGAGGTAATCACTGGCTCCGGCTTCAATACATTTCAGTTTATCACCTTTCATGGCTTTTGCTGTGAGGGCTATAATGGGCAGTTTACGAAATTGCGCTTGTTTTCTGATCTCTTGTATGGCTTCATAGCCGTCCATTTCGGGCATCATGATATCCATCAAGGCAATGGCAATGTCGGGATGCTCGTTTAATAATTCGAGGGCTTCTTTTCCATTGTCGCCTACAATCACTTCCATGTCTTTGCTTTCTAAGAATGTCGTTAAGGCGAAGGTATTGCGCACATCATCGTCAACAATCAGTACCTTTTTGTGGCTTAATATGCCCTCTTTGTTATGTACCTGCTGCAACATTTGCTGTTTCTCTTTCGGTAAGCGTGTTTCCACTTGATGGAGAAACAAGGTGGCTTCGTCTAATAAACGTTCTGGTGATCTCACCGATTTGATGGTGAGATTATTCGAGCATTTCTGTAATCTCTTTTCTTCTTCCTCTGTCAGTTCTCGTCCAGAGTAGACAATGACGGGAATCTGAGACAGGTTGTCTTCATGTTGCAGTTGTTCAAGGATTTTGATGCCCGTTTGTTGTTCAACATCCACATCAAGAATGATAGAGTCAAATGTGGCCAGTTGTAATTCTTGCTTAGTGCGTACCAACGTTGCGACAGTGGTGATTTCAACTTCCTCATTCCCAACAATGTCCAAAATATTCTCTTGATGTTGTTCGTCATCGACAATCACTAATAGGTTTTTCACCGTTTTGCTCAAAAACTGTTCTATCGAATTAAAGGCTTCACCAAGTTCGGCCATACTGATAGGCTTGAGCAAGTAACCGATGGCCCCCATTTGTTTCGCATCCTTGCCTTGATCTGAAGCAGACATAAAATGCACTGGAATATGCCGGGTGTCGGGATTGTCTTTTAACTTTTCCATGACTGTCCAACCATCCATTTCGGGTAAACCGACATCTAGCACTATGGCATGGGGGTGATACACAGCGGCTAATTGCAAACCGCTTTTGCCATCGGCTGCGACAAGGCACTTAAAACCTCTTTCGCGTGCTAGTTTCATCAGAATAGTGAAGAATTTACGATCATCTTCAATAATTAAAAGGATTTTATCTTCGGGTTGCAAACTGTCTCTGTCATCAGCAATCGCTATTTTGATCTCAGAGGATTCCGTTGCTTTTGGCGCGTCGTTGCTGCTCAAGATATGATCTGAGGGTATGTCAACCGCCGCCATGCTTGTTCCCAGATTATTCTGATTTTCTGATGGTTTTTCTAATCTTTCAGGTATATAAAGTGTAAACGTACTGCCCTTGCCTTCTTCGCTGTGCAGTTGAAGTTCGCCGCCTAACAATCGGGATAATTGGCGAGAAATCGATAAACCGAGGCCTGTGCCACCGAAACGCCGGCTGGTTGTGCCATCTACTTGTTGGAAAGCTTCAAAGATAACCATTTGTTTATCTTCAGGAATACCAATACCGCTATCCGATACACTGAACACCATAAAATGCCCTTTTTGTAAAGGGCCTTCCATTTGAAAAAGGGGGGCTAGGGATTTTTGGGCTTGGGGGGATTTTAGGGATTCGATAGTCAGCTTGACTTCTCCCTCACTGGTAAATTTTAAGGCATTGGATAACAGATTATTAATGATTTGTTGTAGCCGGTGTGCATCGGTGTGTAGTATTTTGGGTACGTCTTCAGCAATCGTTATCTGGAAGACTAAGCCTTTTTTATCCGCCACAGGGCGGAATTTGTATTCAATCGGTTCCACTAATTCCATCAGTGACATGTCTTCTGGATTGACTTCAATTTTGCCCGCTTCCACTTTGGATAAATCTAAAATCTCGTTGATCAGTGTCAGCAAGTCTGAACCGGCACTGTAAATGGTTTGGGCGTATTCCACTTCTTGTTCAGTCAAGTTGCCATTCATATTCTCACTTAAAAGCTGGGCAAGAATGAGCAGACTGTTTAAAGGGGTGCGTAATTCATGGGACATATTGGCAAGAAATTCAGATTTATATTTGCTGGCCAATTCTAATTCATGGGCTTTCTTTTCAATCGCTACCTTGGCCGTTTCCATATCGGCTTTGGTTTGTTCTAAGGCCTGATTTTTATCACGGATATTCTCTTTTTGCCGTTCTAATTCTCTGGTGCGCTCTTCAAGTTCTTCATTGGTTTGACGCAGTTCTTCTTGTTGGGTTTGCAATTCTTCTGTCTGCGTTTGCAATTCTTCAGTTTGTATTCGGCTTTTTTCCAAAAGCACTTGCATACGAGTTCGTGATTCGGCGCTGTTGATGGCGATCCCTATGCTGGGCATGATTTGATTCAGGAACTCTTGTTGAATCTCTGTGATGCTTTTGAATGAAGCGAGTTCAATGACACCTTTCACGGTTTCTTCATACATAAACGGTTGAACCAGTACATGATGGGGTAAGCCTTGCCCTAAACCGGATTGGATGCGAAGATAATAATTGTCGGGCACTTTCGTCATCAAAATGGGTTTCTGCTCTAAAGCCGATTGTCCAACCATGCCTTCGCCAATCTGAAAATCAGTGCTCACGCCTTTGCGGTGAGTATAGGCATAACTGGCGATCAGTTTCAGGCGGGGTTTTTGATCCTTTTTAGGTTCTTCAAGACGATAAAATAGGCCAACTGGCATGTCTAAATAAGTGGCCAGAAAAGTAATGATGTTTTTGGCCAATTGAATAATCTCTTGCTCACCACTGATCTGTTCACTTAACTGGGTTTGCCCCGTTTTCAGCCAATCTTGAATGCGATTTTGGGTAGTGGCTTCCGACATTTTGACTGAGGCCGTTTCTAGGGCATTTTTGATTTGGACAAAATCGCCTCGATATTCGGCCTGAGCCATGACGCGCTGTTCACCTTCGGCCAATCCTTGAGAGACGATAACGATATCTTCAATCACTTCTCGTAGATCAGATAAGGCATTTTCTAAGGCTTGTTTGACTTGAACGAAATCGCCTTTGTATTCCACTTGGGGTGTGACGCGCAAGTCGCCGGCGGCTAAGCCTTGAGACACTTGGATTATATCTTCAACCACTTGACGTTGATCGGGCAATGCGGTTTCCAAGGCTTCTTTAATTTGCGTAAAGTCGCCTTGATAGGTGGCTTTGGGCATAATGCGGAGATTGCCTTTCGCTAAGCCTTGAGACACTTCAACTATATCATCAATGACGGTTTTAAAGGCTTTGGCTATCGCATAAAAGGCTTGCCCAATATCCCCCATTTCATCCCGATAGGCGATGACTTTATCGATTTCAGTTCGGTTGGTGACGGTTGAGGTGATTTCACCGACGACGATTTTATTCGCAATGGCATTAATAATCTGTACTGACTTGGCAATCCCGAGGGAAATAAATAAAGCAACAGAAATACTGATTATCATGACGGTTATTAAAGCCATAATGGTTGTCGCAAACACCCTGGTTCGCGTCGCTTGGGTACTGTCATACATGCCCTTGGCTTTATTGGCGGCGTAGTTTTTTAAGGCTTCCATTTTCCGATCAAGTAAGGCGACATGTTCAGCCCCTTTGCTTTTACTCATCGCAGCAGCTTTATCCCTTTGCCCACTTTGCATCAAAGCAATGACTTCTTCACGAATGGGCAACCAATTTTGAAAAATGTGATGCGTTTCAGCAACTAAGGCCTCTCCCTCATCGCCAAGAATCCATTTTTGAACAATAGCAAATTGCTGATAAACCTCTTGTTCATATTGCTTGACTTGTAAATGTGCGGCTTTGATATCCTCAGCGTTTGCAGCAAGGGCGACATCCTTCATGCTACGGTGCATTTTGATAATGCTAGTGTTAGCGGTTAGTACAGCACGAGTGACTTGCAAGGGATGGTTGTAAATCTTTGTGGTTAAATCGGCCAATACGTCCATTTGGAACAGGCCGTAAATATTGACGGCGCTGCTAAAGAGTAATATGAAGGCAAAAGCCAATAGTAATTTAGTACGGATTTTTAGTTTCATGGTGTTCATGTGTTCATGAGTTGAGTACAGCGAAACGAAGTAAGCGTAGCTAATGACGGGCCGATAAACGAATTTAATATCACGATGTTTCGACGCGATGCTCGCGTCTCTATGATATGACACTGAGCGTTTTATGCTCAACATTTAATTGAGTTGAATTGTACATGATTTATTCTTAATGAAAATACCACAAATGTAGGTTGGAGTGAGCTTGCGAACTCCAGCTGATAGTACAGCGGATCAGGGGATTGAACGGATTGGTGAGTGGGCAGTTTCCATTCATCGCGTAGAGACGCGATGCATCGCGTCTCTGTTGCGCGTCTCTGCGATCCCATCAAAACACCCTACAATCCATCCGTTCAATCCCCTGATCCGTTGTACTGATACTAATAATTGATAATTGAAAAAATGTTAGTACAGCGAAACGAAGTTCAGCGAAGCTAATTACGGGGATAAACGAATTGAATTGTGCTAATTCTACAGTTTTACTGTGCTTACCTCTTAATTCGTTTATCCTCGTAATTCGCTGTACTACTGTAATTAGTTGTACTACTGATAATTAGTTGTACTACTGATAATTGAAAAATAGTACAGCGGATCAGGGGATTGAACGGATTGGTGAGTGGGCAGTTTCCATTCATCG
>JAYQWI020000538.1:0-2424 GCA_035871815.2 Candidatus Parabeggiatoa communis | reverse complement strand
TAAGATTATGACACGTAAAGCGGTTGCCCAAAAAGAAGCGTATTTAATGATTGAATTTCAAGATGGGCAGATCAATTGCGGGCAAGCACAAGAGATTGCCCCTACAAACCGTGATTGACTTTAAAAGGAGCAGAGAAACCGTGAAAGAAAAAGGGGCTAATGCACCGAAAACAAAGACTTATATTGATAATTATCAAATACTTAAAGACATTGCAGAGGCCATGCGCGATATGGATGAACCCGATATTGATCAATTAGTCGTCATGGTAAACGAAGCGACTGAGGCTTATAAAAATTGTCAAGCCCGTATCGAAGCCGTTGAAAAGGCATTAGGTTTAGAATCAAAATGAAGCGTGGGTGATTTAAGTCATTCTGTTTTGAGAAAGTGTTGTCTTAATTTCTATCGTTGCCGGATATCTAAAGCCAAAGAAATTTTCCAAGGTGATTTTAGAAAACATAATTCTTTGCGCTAATGTTGAGAGCTGATTGCGTTGTAGATAACGAGCAAGATAAGCTGCGACTGGGAATTCTCTGCACTATTTCCCATAAGTGAAAAGCATGAAAATAGATAGGCAGGATTTAGAAGAAAATGTGGGATTGGTAAAAAAACGCAAAAACCTGTTGAATAGGTGCGTTTTGTTTTCATAAAGAAGTCAGATAATTGGAACAGTTTTCTCATATTTTCTAACGAATGTATTGATTTGTGGTGGGCAACAAAAAGACGTTGCCCACCCTACTTGGCTGCACCCCCAAATCACCAAAATAATCAAATAATCCAATAACCTATTGTCCGCCGCGCACGGGCCATACGTCTCCGCCGCGCACGGGCCATACGTCGTTGTTGCCGACCTTGTCGCTGTAGCCCACGAAGCCGTAGCTGAGGCTCACGATCCACGCGCTGCCTGTGAAACTCGCGTCGGTAGTAGACGACCAGTAGAGGCTCGTCTGCACGCTTGAGAACGCATCACCTTCTTTCCATTGATCTGTACCCTCTGCATTAGAAAGTGCTGGTCGTTCATAGTTCTTGTCTATCATTGCTTCCCATTCTTCTATAGTTGGCAAACGCCAGTCACTGGGTTTTGAGCCATCGCTGAGTCCACATTGTCCATCAGCGAGTTGAGCGGCACTTTGCATTGCCTTTTCCCAATTTTGTCTACCAAAGCAATTAGCATTTTTTAACCATATCAAACCAGTTTTGTTATCTGTAACAGTACCGTCGCTTTTGTCAATATAACGATATGACTTTTGTTTTTCTTTTTGCTTGACTATTTCAGCTAGTTTTTCCGCTTTTGCTTTTTGTTGAGCAATTTCTGCTTGTCGCTGTTTTTCGGCTTCGGCTTTTTGTCGAGCAATTTCCGCTTGCCGTTGTTTTTCGGCTTCCACTTTCCGTTTTGCAATTTCGGCTTGTCGTCTTTTTTCATCCTCCATTTTCCGTTGGGAACCAGAAATAGCAGTATTAGGTTGTTTTGATTGAGTTTTATATGATTTTAGCTGAGAAATGCGTTCGCTATCTGCCTGACGTTCTCTATAACCCACAAGCTTCTCTGCGATATCATGTAGTAGTCTCATAACAACATCACTGTGCTGTTTTTTTGTTTGAAATTTTAAATGATTATTTATCAAATGGCGACGTTTATCATCCAAAACGACTTCAGGATCAGACAGAATTTTCAAAATTTGCTTCAATCCCCATTCCTTTAAATAGTTCTCTTTTTCTCTATGTAAACGATAAAGAAACGCTTGTGGAAATGAAACAATTTGAGCATAAGAAGCGACTGATATGGCACGTTTACGCACTTTTGAGTTGGGATGGTTTAGCGAAAGGTTAATGAGTTCCTCTTTGACAATGCTTGGAAAGTGGGTTGCTCTTTGTTGAATGTATTGTATATCAGCTTCATCAGATTCAAAGGCTTTGATAAGTGATTTGATCTGTTTGATTTGCTTGAGTTGTAACATAATGGCACTATACACCATCACGCCTATAGTCAGTTCTATACTGATATTGAGGGCAGCACCATACGTTGAAGTGAGATGGAGTGGCATATTATCTAGGTTAATGAGTTCAAAAAAGTCAACGACTTCTTTGATAAGGGGTATTTGTAGAATCATCATAACCAACCTATATAAGAAATTCACCTCGTCATGTGAATACAAAACAACGCCAGGCAACATCTTATCCAGAGCAAATACACTGACTGTCAAGCTTAGGAAAAACATAATAGAAGCGATAAATAATACGGCAAAGGGTATTGCACCCTGTAATTGACGAAATATAGCCTTATTTTTATGCAACATGCCTTCCATAATCAGGTTATCTTCACCAATCATAACCATTTTGCTGATGATGATGAGTAAGTGAAATCCCATCAATGCAAAAGAAGCCCAAAATAAATACCATGCGACAAGGGTATATTGAAAAACGGT
>JAYQWI020000537.1:0-4338 GCA_035871815.2 Candidatus Parabeggiatoa communis | reverse complement strand
CGTCAGTATCAAAGATTTAGACACCGCCATCGCCGCTGGAAACCTGAAAGGGCGAACCGTCGCCGATATTGCCACCACCGATTTACTCGTCGCCTACCCTTATGAACCCATGGGGGCGGCATTACAACGACTCGGCATCCGAGAAATCAGTCGCTTACCCGTCGTAGAAGAAGAAGGCTCACGGAAACTGATCGGGATCGTACTGCGTACCGACATTATCAACGCTTACAATCAAGCACTCGCCAAGCGAGCTACTACCCCCTGATTATCGTAGAGACGCGATGCTTCGCGTCTCTAGCTGCCTTCGCAAAATAAATTTTGCACTCCAATTGCCGCGAAGCAAAATAAATTTTGCACTCCAATTACAGCGAAGCAAAATAAATTTTGCACTCCAATTGCCGCGAAGCAAAATAAATTTTGCACTCCAATTGCCGCGAAGCAAAATAAATTTTTAACGAAAAGCGGGCCTTCAAGATTTATCTTGATGACCTTTTTTTAGAAATGCGCCAGACGCGAAGCATCGCGTCTCTACCCCAGAACGACGCGAACCCAGCAAATTTATTAATAAACCCTTTCCAAAACGATGACTATTGAACAAATTTGGAAGATTTACCATATCAAACTCCACAGCTTTATCCTAAAGGGTGTTAGCGACAGCGCAGTTGCAGACGACATTCTTCAAGATGTCTTTATCAAAATCCATTTTAAAATCGACAGGCTTGAGGAAAATCATAAATTACAAAGTTGGATTTATCAAATCACACGAAATGCCATTATTGACTATTTTCGCACTCACAAAAAAACAGAAGAACTTCCAGAATTGCCCGCTTCAGAAACGGATGATATTGAAATAGCCAGACAAGAAATTGAAGCTTGTCTCATTCCCATGATTCAGCATTTACCCAAACCCTACCGTCAAGCATTGATGTTATCAGAAATTGAAGGCATGACACAAAAACAACTGGCTGAAAAACAAGGTATTTCTATATCGGCTGCCAAATCGCGAGTGCAAAGAGGCAGGGCAAAAATCAAACAGCAGTTATTACATTGCTGTCGCTTTGAATTTGATCATCAAGGAAAAATGATTGATTTTGAAGAAAAAAATATTGATTGCCCTCAATGCTAATCTTTTTGTGAAAAAATTTGCGTCCTATTGCAACTTTTTTCGTCTCTATGGGTGAATGAAAATAAAACGTTGATAATGATTTTTTATCAGCCAGCTCCCGTTTTTGTACGCAAAAGCCAAAAAAAATCATGATAAAAAGCAGAATCAGCGTTCCGAAACCCATTTTTTTCAATCCAATAGAGGCATAACACAATGCAAACTCGTAAACATGATGACATTCGACAAGCTGTGCGTGAAACCTATCAAAAAGTGGCAATAGCCAACAACGCCTGTTGCGGTAACGACAGCACAGAAAATGCTTCAAATGCTTGCAATACCGGAGCAACTTGTTGCACACCTGAATTAAAGCCTTCAGCGGAAAACATTTCGCTCAACTTGGGTTACTCTAACTTTGATGTCACCGAAGTACCTCAAGGTGCCAATATGGGCTTAGGCTGCGGTAATCCACAAGCCATTGCCGCCCTCAAACCAGGAGAAACTGTGCTAGATTTAGGGAGTGGTGGCGGATTTGACTGCTTTCTAGCTGCCAAAGCAGTGGGAGAAACTGGAAGGGTTATTGGTGTCGATATGACATCAGAAATGATCAGCAAAGCCCGTGATAACGCAATCGGCTTTAAGAACGTCGATTTTCGGCTAGGAGAAATCGAAAACCTACCCATCGCAGATAATAGCATCGATGTCATCATCTCCAATTGCGTCATCAACCTCTCACCTGAAAAACAGAAAGTCTTTCAAGAAGCCTACCGTGTTTTAAAACCGGGAGGGCGCTTAGCCATCTCAGACATCGTCGCCACAGCCACTTTGCCTGACGACGTACAAAATGATCTGACGCTATTAACAGGCTGCATGTCAGGCGCATCCCAACTGAACGACTTAGAGGCCCTATTAGAAGAGAGCGCCTTCACTGAACTTCAAATCAAACCCAAAGACGACAGTAAACAATTTATCCGCGACTGGGCACCTGGTACCAAGATTGAAGATTTTATCGTGTCAGCAACGATTGAAGCCATCAAACCGCTGTGAATTGTGAATGTTAGCAATGGCTATCGTTTGTCAGATAAAATAACGCTCAGGTGGTGTTCGCTGTTCAAGTTTTTGCACCTTACCCCCTATCAGTTTGATCAGACGCTTTCAACACAAAGAACACAGAGTACCACAGAGTACCACAGAGAATAAGTCTATGATTTTAAATGAGATGATGTTTATCAATTATTTTGTAAATGTGTGTGTTTTTGAAGCAGAATTTGCAAACTGATCGTTTTTGCGCGTAAAAACTTGAACATAGAACATTTGGTGTGCGACACCAAATATGCCAAACCACTTTGCTACCCTTCAATTATCAAGAAAATCGCTTCATCAAGTGGGATTGTCCGATCCAATCGGATGGCAGGGCAATCCTTTTCCCCAGCCCCTTATGTGGTATATTAGTTCCTTTGAGTTGCCTAATGACAAAAATAACTGATAACAAATAACAGGTCGTTTATGAAAAAAACAACTTTCTCTCATAAACTTCTTGAAGTGAAAAGTCAAAAGTCAAAAGTCAAAAGTACTTAAAGGAAAATCATGATATGCCATTACTTCATTTGTTTTCAAAAGAATCACTTACCCGTACAACCCTGATTAAAATGGGCATTCGGATAGCGATTGTCATCTTTGCTGTGACACTGCTCAGTTATTGGCATGTGATGTCCAACTTGGAATTACAAGTTCTTGAACAGCTTGAGAAATACATAGTTGAACGCGGACAACGAGAAAGTCATTTGTTCCAACTGATAGAAGAAAGCCAAAAGGTTTTTAAACAGGAATTTATTTCCCGATATTCAGAAATGGACAAGCAACGGCCTTTGACGAAATTCAATCAACTGTTTGAAAAGCGAGAAGATGGTAGCACTCGCTTGTACTCCAAATATTTTTATGGTGTCAAACAAAGTGGCGGTTTTATCACGAAAGGTTTGTCTGGGTTCATTGCTAAAAATACCCAGATCACAGCTAACCTTCGCCGCCCTTTAGTCATAGGTTATGAAATGCTCAGTATGTATGGACCGGCATGGAACCATATTAGTCCCAATCTCTATTTGATAACACATGAAGATGCCAGTACCATTATTCTCTACTGGCCTGGAAACACTTGGGGTTTGGAAACACCAGCCAATATGGATTTAAATCAGGAATTTGAAGTATTTCGCATTGCAGAGATTGCCCATAATCCTCACCGTGAAACGGTTTGGTCAGGGCTTTATTATGATCCCGTTGCAAAAGAGTGGATGGTTAGCAGTATTACACCACTGGATATAAAAGATCAGCATCTGGCTTCAGTTGGCATGGATGTTTTGTTGACTGATTTGTTCAAACGCACCCTCAATGATCACCTTGAAGGGGCCTATAACCTGATTTTTAGGGAAGATGCTCGTCTTATTGTTCATTCCCAAAAAATGGATGAGATTCAAAAAAAGGAAGGATTATTTAATATTTTACAGTCAAACGATCAACATCTTATTCGCATTTTTGAGCGGGTAAAAAATAGGGGCCTTCAAAAAGTGGTCATCGACAACAATAATGATGATGAGTATCTAGCCGTAACCAAGATTGAAGGCCCAGATTGGTATTTTGTCACTGTTTATCCCAAGTCTCTATTGGCTAATTTAGCCTTTGATACCGCTCGTTTTATTTTGATTTTAGGGCTGATTTCATTACTGATTGAAATAACTGTCCTCTTTTTTGTACTGCGTCAACAAGTGGCAAAACCACTTAATAAGTTAATGGGTGCAACAGAACAAATCACAAAGGGCAGTTTCGAGACTCATTTAGACATCACGCGGCCAGATGAATTCGGTCATTTGGCTCACTCCTTTAATGCCATGAGCCAGGAAATTCAAACTCGTGAAGACTCTTTACGAAAAGCCAATCAACTCAAAGATGAATTTTTAGCCAATACTTCCCATGAGTTACGCACGCCCTTAAACGGGATTATTGGCATTGCCGAATCATTGAGGGAGGGGGTGGCTGGTGACTTATCTGATAACCTTAAAGTCAATCTTTCCATGATAGTTTCAAGTGGCAAAAGGCTGTCTGCTTTAGTCAATGATATTCTTGATTTTGCCAAGCTGAAACATAAAGAAATTGAATTACAGCTTAAACCAGTCGGATTGCGAGAAATCGTTGATGTGATATTGACTTTGAGCCAACCACTGGTAGCAAAGAAACCGGTAGAA
>JAYQWI020000536.1:0-3480 GCA_035871815.2 Candidatus Parabeggiatoa communis | reverse complement strand
CAGGGGTTTTCGTGGTTGCGCGGACTTTGCACTGTAACCTCTTGATTTTTAGCCCTTTTCTCTTGAATCTTTTTTCTTTTACCCTTTTTAAAGCCTGTTTTTGATTTGAAGCTTGGTTTTAGTTTTGGGGCATGGTTTTTGGGGGTTTTATCGCGCGCGAAGCGCGATCGCGATTTTTTAATAATACCCATACTTTATATGGGTTATATCATTTTAAACGGGGAAAACCGGATGGTTGTGAATGAACGTTTTGCGAGACAGACTTTGATTGCGGGTTGGGAACAGGAACGGCTTCAGGCAGCAACGGCCGTGATTGTGGGTATGGGGGCATTGGGTAATGAGGTGGCGCGGATTTTAGCGATGTCTGGTATCGGCCACTTGATCTTATGTGATCATGATACTGTCGCCTTATCGAATTTGAGTCGCTGTGTTTTGTTCCGTGAGGCCGATGTGGGTCAATTGAAAGTCGCCGTCGCGGCCCAAAGTTTAAAGGCTTTTGGGCCGCAGCTTCAGGTGCAAACTCGTCCTAAGCCCTTGATTTCTGGCATCGGTTTAGCCGAATTGCGATCAGCCGATATTGTGCTGGGGTGTTTAGATAGTCGAGCAGCCCGTTTACAATTAGCGGGACGGTGCAATTTAGTCGGCGCACCTTATATTGATGGCGGCACCCATCCTTGGGGAGGCGAAGTACGGCCTTATTTGGTAGCGAATGGGCCATGCTATGGTTGTAGTTTGACATCAGAAGAACGGGCTATCAGCGATGTGCCTTGGAGTTGTGTTGATGAGTCATTATCAAGCCCGGTTGGCTCGACGGCCGCCTCATCGGTCGTGATTGGGGGATGGATGAGTTTAGTCGCGCTCCGATTTTTAATGGATTTATCGACACCAGAAGGGAGTCTGCGTATTGATGGCTCAAGGGGCACTTCACGCATAGTCCAGCAACAACACGATCCAGATTGTCTATTACATCAGCCGATTGAGACGATTAAAAAAGTCGCGATCAGTGATCAAGCCACGGTGGCTGATTTACGGGCAGTATTAGAAACGGAAACGGTAGTCTTAACTTGGGCACCGGTGCAACAGCGGGTAGACTGCTTGGCTTGTGGATTCCAAGCCGTGCGCTGGGGCATCCCAATGGTAGCCCGATGCCCCGCTTATGATACGATATTACGTGTTCGCACGACACTGGAATTATCGGAAGCCCCAGGCCAGATCAAATTGACCGATTTAGGCATCGCCCCGCGTGAAATCTTAGCGATAAGAACAGTCAAGGGTATTGAATGGATTGAGTTAAGTGATTGAATAATCAATTATTTTGGGGTAAAGCGATTGCGAATTTTAAAATAAAAGAATAACGCAAGCGACGCAAGCGACGCAAACGACGCAAAGATTAGATAGCGTCTTTAGCGTCTTTAGCGTCAAAGCGCGTTTATTTCTTTTTCAATCTTGCGGAAGGAGGCCTGATTGTTTCAAGTCTAACTCAAAAGGAGACATCAACAAAATGAAGAATCAAGTGAAGAAATTGATTCAAGCGGAGCTTGAACAACTTATCGTTAGTGAAGAGTTTAAGATTTTGATTGAATGCGGTGATAACGAGCTTTTCCAGGGGCAATTGGATAAAGAGAAATCTATCCCTAAATTGGATATTGCGGTGATCAAAATCAATCGTCATATCAATCACAATATTCCGTTATTAAAACCGGTTTCCCAAACGTTCAAAGGTGAAACGGTAGCTGAAAACGAAAAATCGCCTGATGTCGATGGGCAGCCCACCACCACGGCGCTGACTTATGAAGCGTTGGAAGATCAAGGCATTTTAACCGAATTATCTCGGATATTTTATTATCAAGCGAGTATTTATGGACTATTGAGAAAAGTGGGCTTTCCTCGTGATCAATTACCGATGTTTGGTGTTATGACACCCTTAGATGTTTGGCAAGAGGTTTGTCAAAAAATTGAGGCGGGTTTGATTGAGGGCGGATTAGAAATCTTATTAGCCGCCGCTGCCAGCAGATATCCTCATAATCCGGTTTTTTCTCGATATAAAAAGCTCTGCAAAATAAATTTTGCACTCCAACAGAAAGCAAAATAAATTTTGCACTCCAATTTAGCCTAGGTTGGAGTGCAAAATTTATTTTGCAGAGCTTTTCAAGTCTAACTCAAAAGGAGACATCAATAAAATGAAGAATCAAGTGAAGAAATTGATTCAAGCGGAGCTTGAACAACTTATCGTTAGAGTCGCCGTTTCTAGCGATTTTAACAAAGACACCGGTTTTCGTGGCACTGGCTTTTTTATTACGCCTGATGGTTATCTTGTCACGGCATGGCATTGTATTCAAGATCAGGTGCTTTTTGGTAAAAAGTTTAAGATTTTGATTGAATGTGGTGATGGTGAGCTTTTCCCTGGGCAATTGGATAAAAATAAATCCATCCAAGATTTGGATATTGCGGTGATCAAAATCAATCGTGACATCAATCACAATATTCCCTTATTAGAACATGTGCCCAACACGTTCAAAGGGGATGCTGTCGTTTCTGCTTGTTATTCTGAAATGTATCAAAATCAGAAGAATTGTTTTTCTGGGGAAATTTCATTGGTGGATAGTTCAAAACTGGTGGCGACCAATGTTATTCAAGGGCCGGGTCAAAGTGGGAGTCCAATCTACCATTATGAGAGTGGACGCATTATTGGTATCGCTGCCAAAATTTATAACCAAGATAAATTGCGGAATGCCGGTTTAGCAGCGAAATTTGATTTTCTATTTCAACAATGGCCCAAACTGAAGAAGATTAACCAGAACACGGCTCAATTATGGGATGAACGTTTAGCAACAGCAAACGAAAAATCGCCTGCTCTCGATGAACAGCCCACTACCACGGCGCTGACTTATGAAGCGTTGGAAGAACAAGGCATTTTAACCGAGTTGTCTCGGATATTTAATTATCAAGCGAGTGTTCATGGCCTATTGAGAAAAGTGGGTTTTCCTCGTGAACAATTACCGATGTTTGGTGCGATGACGCCTTTAGATGTTTGGCAAGATGTTTGTCAAAAAATTGAGGATGGTTCGATTGAAGGCGGATTAGAAGCCTTATTAGCCGCCGCTGCCAGTCGATATCCTCATAATAATGTTTTTTCTCAGTATAAAAAATGAGATTCGGTTGTCATTATCGCCTCAGAATTTATTCTGAGGTTTATCATTTTACAAGAGGCTCATCATAGAGGTCAATATGAATTGCCAAGAAACCGTTGTTCAACAAGGGCTTCAAGAAATCGCCAAAGTTTTCTATAACGAAAGGAAGGCCCGGGCTTTATTAGCGAAAGCGCAAATGCCAATAGCACAAGTGCCAAGATTTGACGGCACTCCAATAGAATTTTGGGAAAGTGTTTGTGAAGAAATTGAGCATGGACTGGTTGGCGGCGGGCCGGAAAGACTCTTATCCAGTGCTGCCGATATTTATCCGTATAATTCAGTTTTTGGG
>JAYQWI020000535.1:0-9717 GCA_035871815.2 Candidatus Parabeggiatoa communis | reverse complement strand
ATGGGCAGTGTCGATTATCCCAAACCGATCTATACTCATCTCTCATGGGGGCAAAGTACTTTAGCACTTTATGAGGAAACCATCCAGTTGCGTAGCAGATTAATACCGCTCAGTTCATCTCACCGCCTGTCTGGAACCGCCTTAAAGGATAAAGAAACACGAGTGCCAATCAAACTCAAGTTTCAAGCTTGCGATGACAAAAGGTGTTTACCGCCAGAGGTGCTGGTTTTTAAGGTAGCTGTGCCTGAATCTTTAATATAAGTACTGAACCACAAATAAACAGGTATTTTACCGCGACGCGAGGCATCGCGTCGGAACGAAACCGCGAATTGTAGAGACGCGATGCCTCGCGTCTCTAATTACAAATAAACATTGCTTTTATTAAAATACCTTAAAATTTTTGGCGAAAATACTTATATTACTGACTGGGGTGTTAAGATTTTCTCTTTTCACCCCGTTTTAGTCCTATTTCATATCGAGCATGGTGGGCAAGCGAGTTTAAGGGGAAAAGTGGGTAACACTTGCCTACAAACTATTTTTGGCCCTAAATTTATAGATATTCAGATCATGAATTATTGAGTCCTCTGCAAGGGTACTTGAGCTTTCAGACAACTGTGACAAGGCGGTTTGTTCTGAAAGACATGATTTTTCTGAAACGCTATATCACAAATGAGGAAAAAACAGATGAAATTATCATCTAAAGCCGCACTGACAAGTGCTTTGGTTGCCAGTTTACCAGTCGTTCAAGCCGCAGAAGACGTTCCCTTTGAATTCGGTGCCGATGTGACATTAGCGAGTGATATGATCAGTCGTGGAATGAGTTTCACGGATGAAGGATATGCTCTGCAAGGCACTTTTGATGTTGAACATGAATCCGGGGTTTATGTGATGACTTGGGGTTCTAATGTCAAGCTTTTAGAAGACGAAACCGTTAAACCCGAAGATCGGGCCACTATGGGGCTGGCCCTCTATGCCGGTTATCGAGGTGATTTAGGCGAAGTCAGTTATGATGCGAACATTAATCGCGTTCTGTTTTTGGGAGCCGGTAGCCATTTGAATTACGACTTTACCGAGTTTCATATCGATTTCAGTTACACCTTGCAAGGCATTGATCTAGGCTTAGCGTATGATTATTCACCGGATTTTTTTTCAAAACGGGTGACGCTCATAACTATCAAGTCAGTGTCGGTCACACCTTTCCCAATGACTTCGATATCACTGCAGCTCTAGGTGGGCAAACGATCAGTGACAATGCTGGAATTGGGTTTGAGGATTACATTTATTACTCCCTGTCATTGTCCTATCCTGTCGCTGATTTTGATGTGAGCATCAACTATAGCAATACTGATTTAGACAATGCTGATGCAGTTGATGCTGATAGTCGAGTGTATTTCACATTGAGCAAAACACTGTAGGGCTAATCCCTTGTGGTTGCCCAAAAATTTAACCCTTTTCAAAAGGGCAACCACGACGAATTGTTTCTACACAACTTAACCCTTTTCAAAAGGCCAACCATGAGGGATTGCGCCTATCCCAAACGACGGTTAACTATGACAAAGACACCAGACTTACAACCGCGTGAACCATTACCAGAAGAGGCTGTCGTTGAGTATTTACAACAACATCCTGAATTTTTGACGCATCATGCAGATTTATTAGCCGATATAAGCATTCCAGCGGCTGGCGATGCGACAGTCTCATTGATAGAACATAAAATCACGCGATTGCGTGAGGAAAATCAACAATGGCAGCGCAAATGGAATGATTTAGTCGCTGTTGCCCAAGAAAACGAACAACTGAATGATCGTATTCGACGCTTAATTGTGGCCTTAATCAGTGTCACAGAGATCGATGATTTTTTTCATACCTTATACAGTACCTTGTGCAATGAATTTAACACGGATACTGTCGTCGTGCGCTGCTTTGAAGTACCCGGTTCTAGCAATGAACGTCAAGAATTTGTAGAATACGACGCGCAAGTCTTTACCTTATTTGACAGTGTGCTAGAAAACCATCAGCCTCTCTGTGGACAATTGGCTTTGGAACAACTTGATTACTTATTTCCAAATAGCAAAATAGCTTCCGCAGCGTTAATTCCGTTAAGCACACATAAATCGCGAGGCTTATTGGCAATGGGTAGCCATGATGCCTCACGTTTTCATACTGACATGGCTACCGACTTTCTCAAATATTTAGGTGAAGTGTTAAGCCAATTATTAAGAATTTGGGTTTATTAACAGAAAATAGCCGTACAAACTCCGAGCCTCGCTCGTTCGAGCAATTTTAGTTTTTCATCTGAAAAGAGATAGGAAAAAGGATAAAAAATGATAACTTATGTTTTTCCAGGACAAGGTTCTCAAGAGAAAGGTATGGGTGCCACCTTGTTTGACGAGTTTCCTGAATTAACCGCAGATGCTGATACGATTTTAGGTTATTCCATTAAACAACTTTGTTTAGAAGATCCCCGTCGGCAACTGACTCAGACTCAATACACTCAACCGGCTTTATATGTTGTCAATGCCTTGTCTTATTTTTATAAATTGAAAGAACGAGGTAAACAAATCCATTTTTTTGCTGGGCATAGCTTGGGAGAATATAATGCCCTGTTAGCGGCTCGCGCTGTTGATTTTGATACCGGTTTAAAGCTGGTCAAAAAACGTGGCGAATTGATGAGCCAAGCTTCAGGTGGTGGCATGGCGGCCGTACTCAACTTACCTGAACAGGATATTCAGGCTATTTTAGAACAAAATGGATTAACCGGTATTGATATTGCGAATTATAATGCGCCTTCTCAAATTGTCATAACCGGTTTAACAGAAGACATCAACCGAGCAACCGATATTTTTGAAGCAATCGGCTTAGGGGTGAGGTGTGTGCCTTTAAATGTGAGTGCGGCATTTCATTCTCGTTATATGCGTCCTATACAGGAAGAATTTGAACGCTTTTTAAAAGGGTTTCAGTTTTCAGAATTAAAGATACCGGTCATTTCCAATGTGACTGCTCAACCTTACAAGCAAAGTGAGATCGTGGCGAATTTAAGCGCGCAAATCACACATTCAGTCAAGTGGGAGGACAGTATCCGTTATTTGATGGCGCAAGGGCGAGTGCCAATGCGATTTGAAGAGACTGGCCCTGGTGACGTGTTGACCAAGCTTATTGACAAAATCCAGCAAGCAACACCGCTGTCCGTCACAGCAAATCGTCCTCACTCTACCCTAACCCCCTCCAAGCCAGAAACCGCTTTTTCAAGCCGCCCCCCTCTCAAGCAAAGTGCAGCATCAATCCACCCGGAATCTCTCGGTAATCAGGAATTTAAACACACTTATGGTCTGAAATATGCCTACATGACTGGCGCAATGTTCAAAGGGATTGCTTCCCCAGAACTGGTTATCCGAATGGGCAAAGCGGGAATGATGGGCTTTTTGGGTACGGGCGGTTTGAAATTGCCTCAAATTGAGGAGGCCATTCAAGTCATCCAACAAGCACTCAAAGCAGGGGAAGCGTATGGCATGAATTTATTGCACAATCCCATTAAGCCGCAAATGGAAGAAGAGACGGTTGATTTATTTTTTAAATATGGCATTAAAAATATTGAAGCCGCCGCTTTTATGCAAATCACACCTGCACTGGTCAAATATCGGTTAAAGGGATTAAGGCAAGCGGCGAACGGCCGAATTACCCCCCATCATCACATCATGGCTAAACTGTCTAGGCCTGAAATAGCAGAAGCCTTTTTAAGCCCAGCCCCAAAGCATATTGTCAAAAACTTGTTGGAAACCAACCAAATTTCTCAACAAGAAGCTGATATGTCAACCCAAATGCCGATGGCTGATGATATCTGTGTTGAGTCCGATTCAGGTGGCCATACCGATATGGGCATCATGTCAGTGATATTACCCACGATTATCAGACAGCGAAATGAACTGATGAATAAGTATTGGTATGCGGATCGCATTCGAGTCGGTGCAGCAGGTGGCATTGGTACGCCAGAAGCTGCTGCAACGGCCTTTATTCTGGGTGCTGATTTTATACTGACTGGTTCAATCAATCAATGCACTGTGGAAGCGAACACCAGTGATGCGGTCAAAGATATCTTACAGGACATCAATATACAAGATACTGACTACGCCCCTGCTGGGGATATGTTTGAACTTGGGGCAAAAGTGCAAGTCGTGCGAAAAGGGGTCTTTTTTCCAGGCAGAGGCAATAGATTGTATGAGTTGTATCGTCACTACAATTCACTTGATGATATTGATGACAAAACCAAGGCACAAATTCAAGAAAAATATTTTAGGCGTGGTTTTGAAGAAGTCTACGCTGAAACCCAGGCCTACTATTCGGAATACTTACCCGAAGTGATTGAAAGTGCCGAACGCAATCCGAAACGGAAAATGGCTTTAATTTTTAAATGGTATTTTATACAAAGTATGCGTTTAGCCAAGCAAGGTGATCTCGCTCATAAAATAGATTATCAAATACACTGCGGCCCCGCAATGGGGGCTTTTAATCAATGGGTTAAGGGTACTGCACTCGAAAACTGGCGAAATCGACATGTTGATGAGATTGCCGAAAAGCTGATGCAGGAAACGGCAGCATTATTAAAGGCACGTTTTCAATCCCTGATGCCTACGTTCTAACTTTAGTTTGCGTGCAGAACGGCACAAGAAAAGGATTGCTCTTCTCTTAAAGGAACCACTTTCTTAAGGGTTAATTGATAATCCACATCTTCATCTCTACGAAGAGAAATCGCGACTTTGTGACGTTGGGTTGCTTGCAATGACCAAAATTGCCATTGATTAGGATCATCTTGTAATTGAGGCGCAAAAGAAATGCGTAAAGGTTGATGAGATTGAATTTCAGGCAAACGTTTTTGCGCGCAAAAACGTTTGCCTGGAATATGAAAAGTAAATTGTTCTAGTGGCAAAGATAAGCCCATACCACGCGCCTTAATATAAGATTCTTTCAGCGTCCAATAATTAAAAAAACGATCTCGTTTTTCACTGTCTGGCACCTGATTCAAATCGTGAACTTCTTGGGCAGAAAAAAATCTATCCGCAATTTCCAGCGGCGCCCCCTTTCGTTCCGTGTCTTCAACATCTACACCTATATCCTGTTTCAAAACAACACCACATATAATCAAACCATCAGTATGTGATAGATTAAAACGAAGCTCCGGCAAACCATCTGAATGATGAATTTCAGGTCGGCCATATTGATTCTTATAAAATTGCCAATGGCTAGGATCAACATCACTATAACGGGATAAGGTAGTACGAACCAAAGCGCGCGTAATCAGGTATTGATGTCGATGTTTAGCAAAATGAAATCGTTGTTGATGCGCGCGTTCTTCTTCGCTCATGAGTCTATCATAAGCAGAGAGCAACGCAATATCTTGTATTTCATCTGGAAAAGCAAACCACAACTGAATTTCAGTATGGTTCAGTTTCAAAGTGTGTAATTGATTAGATTGCATATCGTTTTTATTCGTAGAGACGCGATGCTTCGCGTCTAGTCTATAAAACATCAAAGACGCGAAACATCGCGTCTCTACAGCATCGGAGACGCGAAACATCGCGTCTCTACGGCCTCAATTTCCCCAGAAAATGATCAATACTGCTTTTGAATTGTTTAATGGATGGCACGTCAAGTATGAAAACAACATAAGCATCAAGGTTTTTAATTTGCAGGGTAAAGTCCATTCGCAAAAGCATGATCACTTCATTTTTTTCACTGGCATTGATTTCGAGTATCTCTACCACTGTACCTGTTACAAAGAGGGGTAAATCACTGGTCAATTCTTGAGTCAGATTATTAGCAAGGGAAGATAGGCACGCGCTGAGTATGATATTGCCAACTTCCATCAATGCATCAGCTTCCAATTCTGTGATCAAGTCTGATGGTAGGTTGTCTTTAATTAAAATGCGTACCAATTCTAAGCTATTCTCTAGTTTAAACAAAAGTAACGCTTCTCCCCAAAAGGGGCCATGAAAGTATTGCTTGATAGCCACAATCCGTTGTTGTGGCTGAGTATTAAGGTGGTTGGCTGCTTCTTGTCGAGTCAGCAATTCAAGACGCGGTATTGAAAGCTTAACTTCTTCATTAACCATGAGACTCAACGAAGCGGCAGCCTTCCCCATGCCAATATTCAATAATTCTATAATGGCATCATGTTGCAATTCTTCGAGTTGGATGTTGTCATCCATAGATAAAACCCAAAATTCGTTCTTCAGTGATAGGTTTGGGAATAAAAGTAATACCCAGTGCATGAGCTTTTTCACGCACGATATCCTGAATATTGGCCGTTAATAAACCTATTTTAGCCTTGGGAAAACGCGCTAACAATTTTGATGCGAGGACTAAACCATCCATACCCGGCATATTGAGATCCAAGATTGCAACTTTCACTTGGGTTTCTTTAGTCTTGCTTAACGCTTCTTCACCGTTACTGGCTTCAATGACTTCTATTTGCTCGTCGGCATGATCAATGATGGCACGTACCAGCATCCGAGAAACTCGGCTGTCATCAACAACCAATATCGTATTAGATGTCATATTCGATTTCCATTATTTCAATGTTCAATTATCAATTATCAGTTGTAGGGGCAAGGTAGATCAATTATCAGGTTTATCGGGGAAAAATAAAAAAATAGAACGCTGATTTTGCTTTTGTTCATAATTTAGCGAAGCTTCCCTTCGATTCTGCTGATGAATTAACATAAGGTTAATAATTTCAACATTTTAACGAACAAGTCTAAAATAAAACATAACCCCTCTAAAATTATTTTTCCCTTAGTTTCTCCTGCTCCAAGGCCTCTTTTAAGCATTTGATTTCTTTATCAACTACATTTTCCATAACCCATTTGGCTTGTTGTAGGTCTCCTGCACGTCCTATCGCTTCCAATTGTCTACAAAGGTCAACCATGCCAACGGCTCCTAAATTAGAAGCGCTCCCTTTGAATTTATGGGCTGCTAAAAAAACGGCTTCACCATCACCACTGTTAATGGCTTGTTGTAATTCATTAATATAATTGGGTAATTCATTAATAAATAAATCGATTAACCAATTGATACCCCCACGCTCTTTCAGATCATGACGCTTGGAAGCCAGCATCGTTAAGGAAAGTACGTTGTTATTGGACATAGTGTTGTGCCTCTTTTATTATAATTATAATCTAATCACGGTTGATGATTAAATGGAAATCAATCAGAACCGTGTTGATAGGTCGATTATCAATAGACATTATACCGATTTGTTAAGTGCTTGATTTTATCAGTTTTATAAAATAAACTTCTAAATCAATGAGTTGTATTAGAGCGGTATAAAGTCTAATTTTTCGGGTAAGAACAGGTTTTACTCTGCCCTTCAATAGGAACCACATTACTGATTACAAATGACAGCGGTTCACGCCCTGGTATGATTTTCAGTTCGATCTCATAAGTGGTTACTGTGCCATCTAATGCGGTAGGTACATCGACAGCAGGTAGGTATAATTTGCCCTCACTCAAGGAGAAAAAACCGTGAACCCTAACCACGCTCGTGGGTTGTTCAGGAACGCTGGTAGGACAATTGTTGATATCAATACCACAAGAAACCGGTTCTCTTTGACATTGCGCTTTAGTTTCTTGAATAATCTTATTCAAGTTAGGATTGACTATGATTTCACAAGAAAGGGGATCGTTTTGACATTGTTTAATGCCCTCTATAGTCGAACCGTCTGTGTTTTGAGTGATTGTTATACCACAAGAACTCGGATCGTTCTGACACTGTGTAATGCCTTCTAGGGTGGAACCGTCTGTGTTTTGATTGAGTTCTAGCCCACATGATTGGGGATCATTTTGACATTGTGCGATACCTTGGGTTGTAGAACCGTCCGTGTTCTGATTGGTTTCTATACCACAAGATTGGGGATCATTTTGACATTGTGCGATACCGTCTTGGGTAGAACCATCATCGTTTGGGCCACGCTTTATCCCACAAGATTCGGGATAGTTTCGACATTCTTCTTTGATTTCTTCTTCGGTGCGTTCGGTATTTAAAGTGCTACTGATGCCACAGGCACCTGGACTTTTTTTACACAGTGCCATACCGGCTGCGAGTCCCGCATTGTATCCATTCTCGTACCCTTGAGTAGAGATAGAATTATTCAGGGTGCTTGAGGAAGTGCCGCTAGTCGAATCACTGGTGGTAGAAGGTGTACTGGCTGCCTCGGCAGCCGTAGAGGCCTCATGACAATGCTCTTCTTCCGTTTCTTGATCGAGGTGACATCCGTTGGTATCGGTATCGCCTGGATGAGCATCAACTTGAACGACAGATAAAACAGCTATTGAAATCAAAAAGGCGAAAAGAGTTGGAATTGAGAATAGCGATTTCATGGTATTATCCTTAAAATAATCATGATTAGTAACGGATTTTGGGGAGGCTTTCAAATAAGGAAAAAAAACCATAAAATCATGGCGTGCCCAGAGTTACAATCAGAAATTGTCTAACGTCTACGTTCCAACTTTAGTTTGCCGTTTGTTAATCCAATTCCAGGCAAATGTTTTTGAGCGCAAGAACGTTTGCCTGAAATACTAAAGTTTGAACTCCAATTCTAATAATTTATTTAAATTAACTTGTTGTTGAATGCGTTTCTGATTCTTCAGTAAGCGATAACAATTTATCAGCCATTTCATACAAAGGTAAGACATAGTCTATCTTTCCTCGTTTAATTGCCTCGCCAGGCATTCCCCAGACGACGCTAGTATGTTCATCTTGTGCGATTGTTATCGCGCCCGCTTCCCGCATTTCTGTGATACCGCGTGCACCATCATCCCCCATACCTGTGAGAATGACACCAATTGCATTAGGCCCCACATTTTGTGAAATAGAACGAAACAAGACATCAACCGAGGGGCGATGACGATTCACTGGATTGCCTTGATTCAAACGACAAATATAACGTGCCCCAGATCGTTCAACTAATAAATGGTAGCCGCCAGGCGCAATATAAACATGACCGGGTAATATCACTTGCTCATTTTCTGCTTCAAACACCGTCATTGCTGAGAGTTGATTCATTCGCATCGCAAAAGAATAACTAAACGTAGCGGGAATATGTTGGCTAATGACAATACCTGGTGCATTGGCTGGCATTTGCATTAACAATACTTTAATTGCTTCAGTCCCCCCCGTGGAAGCCCCGATAGCAATAATTCTTTCGGTTGTTTTAAAATGACGAAAGCGACGATTTTCAGTCTTACTGATAATGACATCGGCAGAATATTTGGGCTCAACCGTGAAAAGCGCTTGTGGTTTGGATAAAAAGGGGGATATTTTAGCACCAGCCGCTGTTCTGATTTTGCTGATAATTTCTTCTGTGTAAGATTCAAAGCTTTGAGCAATATCAATTTGCGGTTTAGCCAGAAAATCCACAGCACCTAATTCTAGGGCTTGGAGGGTGATATCGGCCCCTTTTTGAGTGAGAACGGACACCATCACAACCGGCATAGGCCGTAAGCGCATCAAATGACTCAAAAAAGCCAGGCCGTCCATACGTGGCATTTCCACGTCAAGCGTTAACACATCAGGATTAAAGCGTTTGATTTTGTTTCTAGCAATATATGGATCAGCCGCGACACCTACCACTTCAATATCGTGCGCTGAGTTCAAGATTTTAGTCAACACCTGCCGAATTAAAGCAGAATCATCAATAATCAATACCTTTATTTTAGACACGC
>JAYQWI020000534.1:0-2603 GCA_035871815.2 Candidatus Parabeggiatoa communis | reverse complement strand
AGAAAGACTGCGTAATAACATTGTTATTGCCGGCGGCGGTTCTCGACTCAAAGGATTGGAGGCAGCAGTCGAAAAAAGTCTTCTTGAATATGGTGGTGGTGATGCCATCTGTGTGCAGGATGCCGAATACTGCGGAACCGAGGGAGCATTAAAGATGTGTATAGAAATGCCTGATGAATATTGGGAGAATATATAGCCTTTGTCGGTTCGGGTTTTGCGGGGGCAACCGGATTGCCCCTCATTGCGCCTACACGATTCGGCAAAGCCTGGCCCTGGGAAGGCCTATAGCCACGTTGCAAACTGTGGAACGTATACTGTTGGGCCTTCTCTGTAGCTGTTAATATATCTATACCCTGTGCCAACTGTCCCGCTAAACTAGACGCAAATGTACAGCCTGAACCGTGATAACTATCAGGTAAACGAGGGCATGTCCATGATTGCAATTGTTGGCCTTGATGATATAAGGTATTAACCACACGCGGCGTATCTTCATGAGTGCCCGTAATACAAACATATTGACAACCAAAATTCATCAATTGGGCCGCCGCCGCTTCAAGTTGAGTCTCTTGACTCAAAGTACGCGCTTCTTGACTATTTGGCGTGATGATTTGAATCAAAGGTAATAATTGCGCTCTAATCGCGCTGCACACATTGCCTTGCATAAGCGATTGACCACCGCCAGCGGCTAATACGGGATCCAAGACAACGGGTATTTGAGGATATTTCAATAGCACTTGAGCAACGGCCTCGACAATCTCTACATTGCCCAGTAAACCGATTTTGATCGCAGCGATTGGCATATCAGCTAATACGGCCTCCGCTTGTGCCCTCACTTTAGCCCCCGAAAGCGGCATACTTTCAAGCACATTACGAGTATCTTGTATCGTAAGACAAGTCACAACGGGCGCAGCATGACAATTCATGCTGGCAAGTGCTTGAATATCCGCACAGAGCCCAGCACCGCCAGAAGGATCGTTGCCAGCAAAAACTAATACAGTAGGAGGTGGGTACATTTTTGATTTTCCATTTTTGATGCTTTCAACTGGGCAATCCCTTGTGGTTGCCCTCTCTTGGCCCTATCTTGTAGTTGGCCTCTATCTTGTGCTTACCCTCACCGAAGTTTGCTTTTCACAAAACACCGAGGTAAGAGCTCGAAAAAGGGAAAAATAGCGAAAACGTGAATTAACCCTTCACACATTTCGACTTTCCCGTAAGCAAACACACAACGACTCACAATTCACAATTACTGATTACCTATTACGCATTACCTATCATTATTGTTATTATATTCACACTTTGAAATAATAATAAAAAACCGTGGATAGCATAAGCTATCTGGCGTATTCGTCTGCCCCAAAAGGCAATTTTTTTAACTTGATTATCAAGCCGTTATTCCCATCAATAGGTGGGTATTGTACGCTTGAGGAGATTGCGATGAATTTTTCTAAAATCATTACTATAGTCCCCCTTTTTTTAGTGATTTTAATCATTTATAACGTGATGACTTACTTTGGTGTGGAATTCAATTTTGAGAGTGCAAATCCCCTTTTTACGGTGCCTCTACCTTCTGGCGCTGAGTGGAAACCAACATGGAGCGGTATCATTATTCTGTTGGGGGTGGTCACCTTATATGTTGAACTCCTGAAATCGACCAAAACAGGAACCGCTACGATTATTGAACATGCCTTGTCAATGGTGGTGTTTATCGGCTTTTTAATGGAATTTATCCTTGTTAAAACTGCGGGCACTTCAACTTTTCTGATTATTACCTTGATGTCCCTGCTTGAAGTTGTCGCCGGATTTACAATCACCGTAGCCTCTGCTCGACGCGATTTCAGTATGGGATAAATGATCTGATGTCGGATGGGCTTTGGAATACAAAGCCCAGCAAATTCCTTGATATTTGTTTTATAGAAATGCGACGGGTTGAATTGAATCACCTCAAATCAATGAGTTATAAAACAATCCTTATTAGAAAGTGATTTGAATAGTCTTTGAAACAAAGCAAAAACGTTTGCATCGAATGTTCATTTTTCATTTGCGCGCAAAAACGTTTGCGCGCAAAAACTTTATTTAGCGTAGCTTCAAATCGTGAAATTCATTTTTCATTCATATTAGAATAGTATGCAAAGTCTGATTACAAGTGCCAATCTAAATTGACTTTGCACTCCAAACTACCCCTTCCCACCTTCCCAGCAAAACAGTTCACCCGTATTGAACGGTTTTATTTTTGATTTTCGTTTGGCAAAATGTGCCAATAATGCTCACCGCTTCGGGCTTCGATATGCAAAGGATTGTCCAATTTCATTAGTGAATGCCTTTGTAAAAAAAACAAAATCAAACCTTTCAACTCACAACACACTTTCAGGCTAAAGTTTTTCGTAGCTAAACTTTAGCGTGAAATCCTGAAAATCAACAGTCAAATTTTTAACATGCACACTGAAACAGTCTTTTTTCATATATTCGTTATTTTTACCGGTTCAGCCATACTCGCCACCCTTGCCCTCTATGCACGTCAAGCCTTGTTGGTTAGCTATATTATTTTGGGCATCATACTTGGGCCCTCTGGTTTCGCGATTGTAAAGGATACAGCGATTATCAAT
>JAYQWI020000533.1:0-5329 GCA_035871815.2 Candidatus Parabeggiatoa communis | reverse complement strand
CCTCGGTTCGCCCTAACGTTCCATCGTTTCACCTAGAGTGCATCAGTCTCAAATAAATCCCACTCTTCGCAGTAATTGCTAACCAACAATTTAGGATAACCGACATCCGCACGATATTGAACACTATCATAGCTCATCGCTTTATGCCCTCTAAAAAAGTAAACCTTATTTTCTGTCCAAGTGATCGCCGTATCAATCCTATCAAAAGTGATGCCTACCCACTTGTCACGAATGAGCTTGGGATAACTTGGATCAACCTGATTTTTGAGAAGATTATAGCGAATATACTGTTCCCCCTTAAAGAAATAAAGCGATTCTGAATCCAGCGTCAAGGCGGCATCAATCCGATCAAAACTCACTCCCGGCCATTGTTCAGCAATATATTTCGGGTAGCCCTCATCAATTTGCTTCGTCTCAATATCCAAACGAATACACTGGTTGCCCTTGAAGAAAAACAGCTTATTACTGAGGCTTTCCCCTTCAAACGAGCGGATATGCTTTCCTGTTATAACCGCATCCACACTATTAAATCCCGTGATGTCTGATAAAGCCGGCCAGAGTTCACTGAGACGCTTTGCTTCTCCAGTCTTACCGGTTTCAATACTATAACACCTGCATTCTTGGCCTCTGATTAAATAAAGCTTCTGATCATAACGGAACAGGGCTGACAAGGGCGTGAAAATCGTGCTGGCTTTGTAAGCTTCCAAAAGGGCCGTCGCTTTTTGTTTATTACGGAACAGCGTCCAAATACCCGCAGCCTCAAATTCCACCACTTTAGGATTATCTTTGATAGTCGCTAACCATTCATGATAACGGGCTTCCTCAAGGGAACTGAGCACATTCAGCTTAGTCGAATCGCCACCTTGCACTAACAGCATACAGTCAGCGTGTTGTCGTAATTTTGCCAGACTGCCTACCTCATTTTGACTGCCGTTTCTGAGTAAGCCAGAACAAGAATTGAGGGCTTTTCTGATTTCTGATTCTGTCATGCCCGTTGACTTAGCAATACTTAAAACCAGCATCGCTTTACCCCCTACCCAAGCTTTTTTAATGTAATGCGTACCGTATTGCTGAAAGAATTGCTCATATTCTCGTCTATATTTATATTGGAAAGGGATTGGAAGCCGTTTCAAAGCCGTTTGCACTGAAACTAAAGTCATCTCGTCATCAATAGACAGCGTCCAAAAAGGCATGAAAGCCGTTTTGACGGCATAATAAGCCTCTTCATCAGAACGCAATCGTTTGATTTGTTCCGCTTGAATCACATCAACACTCAAAACCTGATGACTGGCAGCACGTTGGGCCTCTCTGCAAAAGTGTTTTTCAAAGTCTTCCCATGATGCTTCAATCAAAACCTGATTGACTATTTGATGTGTTGTCAAGGGCAAATCATCAGTCACGTCATAGCCTTCAGGCACCCAGTAAGTCTTTCCCGTTTCCGCAGATTGAAAAAGACGGTTTCCCCGCGTTATTTTAAATAACCCTGCTTTTAATTCATCAGCTTGATGAGGTTTAAATGTGATGCCATGCCCTACCCTGTCTAATCCAGTAATGGGCGGCAGTGTCGTTTTGCCCGAAGAGTCAAATAAAAGCTTCCAGTTTCCTAATAGCATAAAACACTCCTATAATATGAATTGACAACATGATGAGAGTACAGCGGATTTGGGGATTAAACAGATTTTTTGAGTGGAAGACTTGGGGCCGGGCAAGCACAAGGGTTTGCCACTATCTCGTTGTCTTGGTAGGGGTAATTCGTAGGGTTGCCCCCTTATGACTTATCTATCACAAAAAATCCTTTGTATTTTGAATGGTAATGAGGGGGTATAGCTTCCATTACTGAATACAACGGTACCAACAATAAAAAGGGCCATTTCTGAGTCCATCGTTCTTTCAAACTAACGACACCAACAAAATACGCGATATAATAATGCAATGCCCCGACTAAACAAAACAATTTGACAGACAGGGGTAGATCAATCAAAAACCACCAGATTGGAAATAATACCCATGAACCTAAAATACTCAATTTCCAAATCGCAATTCTGACACCCGAAAACAACATCGTTTTCCATTCAGCCGACCGCACATCCCGTGCTAAGCCTGTGTACCATCTGCTCCTTTGCCTGATGAAGTCTAGGAAGCTATGGGGCGATAAAATTGAGATAACTGTTTTGGATTGCCAAAATTGATAACCTTTTTTGATTAATTCCCTAGCGAAGGCAAAATCTTCGGTAATCGTTTCTCGGTTGAATGAAACCGTCTTCAGAACCTCACCTTGACACAATAATAATTCTCCATGTATCCCATTAATCGCAGAACCCAATAACCCGGTTCCAAATCGAAACAGGGACAAATCATCAAACCATCTCAAGTGATCGGCAATGTAAGTGAGTTTAGAGCGTCCGATTCTCGGTTTTAAAATGCCGTTAGCACAAGAATAGCCCTGCTTTTCGTAATAGGGCACTTCATAGAGGAAGTCATCTGTCAAAAGCTTATTGTCATCATCGATAAAAGCATACCATTGACGTGAGTCAACATGATTTCTGATGAAATACTCCATGGCGCGACCTTTAGCAATCGCTTCGCATTGAAAATCATTAGGCACAATGACGAGTTGACAATCCAGTCTGCCTTTAACCCACTGTGAGACTTGTTCTTCTAAATCACAGCCTTCATCTATAACGATATTAAGCGTCATATCACAACCAAATGTTGTTAGATGATATCGTATACATTCAAATAACGACTCTTTTACTGAGCTTGAAGCTTTACTCACGAGAACCAATTCAACATGCGTTGCGCGTTTTCCACTTTGTTTGACTTGATACAAGAAAAAGGCACTCCAACCTAAAATCACATAAACGCTAATGAGTGACCAATGTATTGCCAAAAAAAGGGTAAAAATGTCTAGTAAAAGCATATTAAAAAATCGTCTGTGAAATTATTTTTCATTTAACAACGGCAAACCCCGTTCTGTCTCTAAAGCAGGTAAAGCTAAATGAGGCCCTCTGCTTTTCTCGTTTTGCACAAACCATTTAAAACTCTCGCCCTTGGGATTTGGTTTTTCATCCTGACGTGGATAATGCACCGGTAAACCATTACGAAAGCCGCGTAAAGCCACCTTGAAAGCCTTAATAAACGACACTTCTTCAAACGATTTTTTGCCAAAAGGCTGCCCATAAGCTTCAAACACGGCCTGTTTATAAGCCTCAATATGCGGTTGAGCCTCATTGATATCACATAAACAAGGCGTGTCAGTTTCAAGAAAATGTTGATAAAACTCAGCCCAATCTTGCCCTTTTCGCAATGCCATACTCTTGACTTGCAAATGCACACTGCCAAAACCCAATGGTTTACTATTGCCTAAACGATGGTAATAATCCTTCTCCAAATTCAACAGCCACAGCAACGCGCCTAATTCCACACTAGACAAATTACTGATCTGTATTTTAAAACTAAACGCGGTTTCCGGTTTTATCCAACCCAGTATTGAACGGTTTTGATTATCGCGGGTTTTATCTTTACTGCCCTCTTGTAGTGCTGGACGACGATATTCTTGATAATACTTTTTGCCCTGATAAAGCATCGGTTTTTGGGTGCGATCTTCTTCCGGTTGAAGCCAATACTCATGTAAACCCGCGAGATGAGCCTGATGAGGATACACCTTACGCCCTCGTAACCCCTGCGTTCTTTCCTGATAACCGACAGATCGATCACGACCATCCGGTAACGGATCGCCTTGCCAATTATGGGCCACATAAAAATGAGTTTGTTGCGGTTTAGCTTCTCCTAAAATGGCCAGCGGTACGCCATCATTGCCAAAGTGTTCAATGGCCTGTGAACCGATTTCACACACAGCCTGTTGAATGCGTAATTGCCCTTTCCAAGCCCCTTTACCCTGTTGATGTACCCAACCAAATACGCGATCTGCGGGGGAAAGTGCCTTGTAATCAGTAGCAGAGTGTAGGCTATCATGCAGCAAATCCGCTGGTTTTTCAGGAAATAAATCACGCGAAATCGTGACAGGATACAGGCCTAACACATCATAATCCTTGTTATCACACGCTACCCGAACATAGCACACACTGCCCTCTTTCAGTTGAGTCTGATTGCGGGAATCAATATGGCGTGACCAAGCGGTTTTAGCCGGTTCATGTCCCAAATAGTCATTGGCAGAATCGCCGTTTTTGTTTCTTTTTTCTAACTCATCAGCATGGATGCGTTGATAGTTTTCAATCAAAGTATTCCAACCCGCAATCAAACGAGGGGTTAAATCTAAGCTGGGATCATTTTGTGTCAGCAAAAACACCCGTTCTTCATGTTTATTCATGATATTGGGGCCAGTAATGCACACGATACCGGCTTGAAAGTGGGTTGGCGTAGCTTCTCCTAGAGTACGTTGGCGGATATCGGTAACCCTCAAAAAAGAAAAGCGCCCAGAGCGATGTTGCTGTTGTTCACATCGTACCCACACCCTATCACCATGTTGCGGTAAGGTATGATCAGGGTAATGTAAAGCCCGTTGAGATTCTTCTTTATCTTTTTTAGGATGATGATCTCTGGAAGAGTATTTTTGGTAACGTGGCAGCCATGCGGCATACATTAGGCCATTCACTGGTGCGCCGTTAGAACCAATGGTTGTGTTATTGGATAACAAGCGCAATTGTAATCCGGCAGAGCCGTTTTCTACCACGGCCGGCACCATTTCAATACCTTTACGCGCATCCATCCGATAAGCTAACCGGCTATCATGTTTCTCAAACACACCAAAACGACTATTAGTCACCGCTTCATAAGCAGAACGTAACATGCCTTTAAGAGAAGTGGGTGACAAATAAGGGGCACCGCTCGCATCGACACGCACAGGAAACGTTTTATGATCAGCTTCATTCGTTGACACCAGCGCGGCATTAGGCATTAACAAAGGCGTCGCCGTCGTTAATTGGATATCAATCCAACCTGACCAATGATCATCATGATAAGCATGATGGCCTTTGGGTTCAGAATCACCTAAGTCATTGATAACCTTGTTTCTAGGTAAAACAGACACAAAATTATAGGGATTATGAAAAGCCTCTTTCTCTTGAAATGGTGCTTGACGAGACTGCATTCTGCTTCCCTGTTGCCTGTTATTTCTGGCATATTTATCTTGCCCTCTGTGTTGTTGGGGTTTACGCGAAGAATCGTGTGAGGGTGTTTCACCCGACCACTTGCCACCTTTTTTCCACACTTTGCGGACGATGCCATTTTCCATCTCATACGCCACCTCCATATCTTTTAAGTCATCAGGTGTTTTGTTGAGAAGAGGCACCAATTCGCTACTCAAAAT
>JAYQWI020000532.1:0-3641 GCA_035871815.2 Candidatus Parabeggiatoa communis | reverse complement strand
TACAGTGGATTTTTTAAAACGATTCAGCCAATTAAGCATCATTTTGCCTTGTTCCTTGTTGTGAATGGTGAGGCGTTATGCTGACAAGGTAGTTGTTCCGAAAAAGGATTGGGCAACCACAAGGGATTGCCCCTACCGATGTATTGGGCTAATTGGCATAACGGTTATCGTGACGTATTACTTTGGGTACCAGTGTGCGAGGCTCTATGCTCACGGGTTCATAAACGACCCGTTTCTTCTCAGGATCATAACGCATTTCCACATTGCCACTGAGTGGGAAATCTTTACGGAAGGGATGGCCGATAAAACCATAATCGGTCAAAATACGGCGCAAATCAGGATGCCCATCAAACAAAATACCAAATAAATCAAAGGCCTCTCGTTCAAACCAATTGGCAGAATGCCAAATATTAATGACCGAATCGATGCACGGTGGTTCACCTTTGGTAAAGGCGCGTACCCGTAAACGTTGGTTACGTTTAATGGATAATAAATGATAGACGACAGCAAAGCGTGGTGTCTCAATCTCGTTTTGAGACACATTTTTGCTCACACCGCGACTAAAGCCGGTACTACTGGCTTGTTTCGTTTCCCAATCAGCTTGTCCATATTGTGCATAATCAACACCGCATAAATCAATTAATTGGGAAAAATCAAATCGATTGCGTAAGGCTTCACAAACATTAAGAATATGCGCTGTTGGCACTTCTATTGTGAGTTCTTTATAAGCCATCTTGAACTTCAAGGGAATATCAACAAATCGTTCCTGTAATTCGGCACGTAGCGTTTCAAGAGACATATCAGTTATCAGTTATCAGTTATCAATTATCACTGTTCAGTTATTACAGTGTTTGAGTACAACGAATGACGTGGATAAACAAATAAGGCTTAATGCGTTTTAGCTAATAAGGCTTTAATAACTCGTTTTAAAACTTTTCAAACCTGACAGGTTTTCAAAACCAGTCAGGTTTAACGAAACTGATTAAATTTGTCATGCCTTATTCGTTTAGCAACAAAATCCGTTGTACTACACGCTAACTAGCCACGAGCAATCGTGTTAGTCCGTTTAATTTTCTGTTGCAATTGCAAGATGCCATATAACAAGGCCTCAGGGGTAGGTGGACAACCTGGTATATAAATATCAACCGGAACAATCCGATCACAACCGCGCACGACAGAATAAGAATAATGGTAGTAACCCCCCCCGTTAGCACAGGAACCCATCGAAATCACCCAACGCGGGTTGGGCATTTGATCATACACTTTACGCAGTGCTGGGGCCATTTTATTGGTCAAAGTCCCTGCGACAATCATCACATCCGATTGACGAGGACTCGGCCTAAACACGATGCCAAAGCGATCAAGATCATAACGTGAGGCCCCTGCATGCATCATTTCCACAGCACAACACGCTAAACCAAACGTCACGGGCCACATTGAGCCCGTTCTCGCCCAATTGATGAGCTGATCTGCTGTCGTTGTGATAAACCCTTTTTCTAATAAGCCTTCTACTCCCATTCTAACGCTCCCTTTTTCCATTCATAGATAAAACCAATGACTAAAATCGCCAAAAAGATCATCATGGCGACAAATCCAAATAAACCAATGTCTTTGAATACCACCGCCCAAGGAAATAGGAAGGCGATTTCTAAGTCAAAAATGATAAACAAAATGGCCACCAAGTAATAACGCACGTCAAACTTCATACGTGCATCTTCAAATGCTTCAAAACCACATTCATAAGGTGAATTTTTTTCAGGATCAGGTTGACGATTCCCAAGAAAAAAACCGAGGAGCGGCATAACGATGCCAATTAAGACACCGATGATGAGAAAAAGAAAGATAGGTAAATAATTTTCCAACATAATTTTAAATATCCTCTGCATTATATCGGCTGAAAACGGTTCGCCATTATATGACAGAAATAAGGAATGGGGAATGGCTAATCAGTCATAGTGAATAGGAAAAAGTGAGCGCCAGCCAGTAATGAACAAAGTTTAATGCGGTTGTATCGCTTTCAAATGGCGACCTACAGCCAACCAAGCACCTGCCAGTCCAAGTAATGCACCGCTCAATAATAATACTAGGGTAGAGGACACATCCAAAGTGAGTATTTCAAATTGACTACGATATAACCCCACCAATTGTCTAACTGGCCCTTGTAGCAGCCAAAATGAGAGGCTAACGATTAGCCAAGCCATCAATCCACCGAAGAAACCGTACCAAAAACCCATGTACAAAAATGGGCGACGAATAAAAATATCCGTTGCGCCAACCAATTTATAAATTTCGATTTCTTCACGGCGATTATAAATCGTTAAGCGAATAGTATTACCGATAACCAATAATACGCCCAAACACAATAAACTGGCTAATATCAATACACCACGCCGCACAATTTTCATGATGATAAACAAGCGTTCTAGCCAAAGCATATCAAATTGGGCAATATCAATTTTATCAGACTGTTTTAAGGTATTGACCAAATGTTCAATAGCCATAGCATCATTTGTCGCCGGTTGAATCACCAACACCGCCGGTAACGGGTTTTCGGGAAGCGCCTCCAAAGCCGCTTTAAACCCAGAATACTCCTTATATTCTTTTAAAGCCTCATCAGGGTTAATCAATCGCACATTTGAAATGTCAGGATGATTGTATAATTGTTCAAATAAATTATCAATTTCTCCCTGTTCAAGCTCAGGCTTAAGAAATAAGGAAATTTGTGCCACCCCACCCCACTCACTACTCATAAGCTGAACATTTTCCAATAACAGATATAAAGCAGTTGGTAAAGCTAAAGCAATCCCAATCACGGCCGCAGTCATCAAATTGGGCAAAGGGGTACGCGCCAAAAGCTTTAAACTGCCAAACAGCACATAAAAATGATGGGCGAACCAAACCTGACCAGGCTGTGAAGGTTGGGCTTTGCGACGAGACGGATTGGATGGACGAGTAGAACGATTCATCAGCGGCGCGGGACCGTATCCCCAATTAGATGACCTTGTTGCAAAATCAGTGTACGACACCCCATACTTTTAATTAAACTCAAAGCATGTGAAGCAATCAACACCGTCACACCCACTTGATTGAATTGCACAAATAATTTCATAACTTCTCTAGCTAAATTAGGATCAAGATTACCGGTTGGCTCATCCGCAAGCAAGATAGGCGGTTTATTCACCACAGCACGCGCAATACCAACGCGCTGTTGTTGTCCGGCTGACAAAGTAATCGGATAACTTTTTTCTTTGCTCAATAAACCGACTTTATCAAGCGCGGCCCGCACACGTCGGCGAATTTCCTGATGTCTAAAGCCGGCAACCACCAAAGGCAAAGCGACATTATCAAACACAGTCCGGTCAAACAGCAAGCGATGATTTTGAAAAGTCATGCCAATTCTACGTCGCAAATAGGGGATACGATCCGTTGGCAATCGGCTAATATTTTGTTTATAAATAAAAATTTGTCCACCGGTATTACGTTCAATCAAGGCTATAAGACGCAACAAGGTTGTCTTACCGGCCCCCGAATGGCCGGTCAAAAACACCATTTCCCCACGATTTAAATGGAAACTGACTTGATTAAGGGCAGTATATCCACTGGGATAACGTTTACTGACTTCATTAAAAATAATCATATAG